>PLTD01000084.1 GCA_003165335.1 Rhodospirillales bacterium
TTGCAAGGTTTCTGGGCGCCCTGCTGAATCAGCCTCCGGGTTGGGTTTCCGGCAGGTCCATCGTGGCGAACAGATGGGCGGGCAGATTCGGCTTCTTGTCGAAATCCTCGAACCGCTCCCATAGGCGCGTATAGCCGGAATGGTGGATCAGCCAGCGGCCGTTTTCCTTCACATATTTGTCGCGATAGATCGCGGCGCCCTGTGTCGATTTATTGATGTTGAAGTTCAAGGCATAGTCGGTCAGGTACCAGATGCCGGTTGCCGTCAAGCCGTCCTCTGCCACATCGATCTCAGGGTGATGAACGATGTGGGACCCGGCATATTTCTTGTTCCACATGCCCGACAGCATCTGCATTACCTGGTCTCGCCCGTCAGCCTTTATGTGATAGCTCCCGCCGATATAATCGATCGTAAGGTCCGGATGCATCGTGGCCTTCAGCCCCTCGGGGTCGGCGCTGTCCAGGCAACGCATATAGCGATGCTTCAGCTGCTTGATCAGCTCGATATCTTCCAAACGCAAAGCCATAAACATTCCTCCCGGCATGAGACTGAAAATGCCGGTGAGTTCATTCCGGCCCATTGCCGGCATGTATGCACTGCTGCGGGTGACGATCAATTGTTCTGTGAGGCAAATAGCAAAATCCCCCGTCGAGCGGACGAAGCGGTGCTCGACAGGGGATTATCGCAGGCTGTCCGTATTGGCAGCTTTGGCTTTGAGGCCGTTCAGGACCTCATGGTTCGCTGACCCCGTTTTGCGGATAGCCCCAGCGGCTGACCCATTTATTGCGCGTCGAGGACGACGGCTTGGTCCGGCCAGCCAGCTTTTCCGCTGCGCGCTGTGCCGCCTTCGGCGTTCCGAAAACCTGCCCATCCAGCGAAAAGACCGCCGGGTGAGAGGCGTAGAACCGGAAACCCTGGCCATAGGCCGCCACGATTCCGGCAGTAATTGTCGATGTTTCGATAATAAAAGCGTCGGTCATGACGCACTCCTTGTGTCGTATTCGTTATTGGCCGGCAGCCTATGCAACCCTTAGGAATGCATCCGGCGCGAAAAGGTTCTCTTAAGGCCGGACGATTTATTCGACCCCGGAAAAACGGTCTAACGACAACAACGGCACATGAGACGACGAACGGCGATTGCGGTGATTGTGATCGATGAAATATCGCGCATGATACTGCTCCGCCTGATCAGGACGCCGTTTTGGGCATCTGACGACACGCTATCACCCGTCCGCTGCATTAGTCAATATATCAGATATTTGTCTGTTATGAGATAGTTTCCGGGCCGATGCGCCTCGGGTGCCGCGAGGATAGCAGTTGCCCAAACAAACCGATGGACTTATGTCAGGACTAAGCGGATTGCTTCGGGCGCAACGAATTCAGACAGGAATCCGCAATAATGGCCCTGCACGACCGCAAGAATGATACCGACATGCCAAGCACGATCGAACAACACAACCTAACTCCCGCCGGCGAAGGGACAAAACGCCCGGAAGACAATCTGGGGGCGGTCGTCGGCTTGAACATCAAACGGCTGCGCTCGCGGCGTAACCTGTCGCTCGAAGGGCTGGCGAAGATTTCGGGTGTCAGCCGCGCGATGCTGGGCCAGATCGAAACCGGCCGCAGCGTTCCGACCATCAACGTCGTCTGGAAAATCGCCTGCGCCTTCGGCGTTCCCTTTTCGACGCTGATTTCCACGCCGAACACCGATGCGATCAGGGTCATCACCGCGTCCGAAGCCAAAGTTCTGACCTCGGCTTCAGGTGAGTTCAGCTCGCGCGCACTTTTCCCATACGACGGCGAACGCCGGACCGAATTTTATGAGCTTCGTCTGAAGGGCCTGGGGGTCGAGGACGCCGAGCCGCATGCGGTCGGCACGACAGAAAATCTCGTCGTCGTCCGCGGCAAACTCGATATGGAAATCGGAGGCGAGCAACGCCAGTTGACTGTGGGCGATTCGATCATGTTCCGCGCCGATCAGCCCCATGTCTATCGCAACCCCGGCAAGGAAGAGTTGCTGGCCTATTTGGTTATGACCTACGCCGAACCCACCGGCTGACACGCAATTAACGCGCCGTTCTCGAACGAGACGCATAAAAGACCCGGAGGAAATCATGCCCGACGCTTTGCCCGTCGCCGATACCGAGCGTCTGTTGGCCGCCTGGATCGAACGCAATATCGGCAAAGTCGTCCGCCTGGACCTCGAACCGCGCTGGCGCGCGGCCTGGACGGTGGATGTCGAGAAAGACGGCAAGATCATTCCACTCTATATCAAAGGCCCGCGCGAGGTTCAGGCTTTGGTCCCGGTAAAGCTGGAAGGCGCCGCGCTCGACGTCCTGAACCGGAACGGCATTCCCTCCCCTTTTCAATACGGCTATTGCGAAGAGATCGACGCCATAATCATGGAGCGCCTGCCCGGCGATTCACGCCTTGAAAATATCAAGGATATCGCCGAGCGCGACCGGGTCGTCGATCAATATGTTCAGGCGATGGTCGCCTTTCACACACTCGACCCCCAACTCTTCCTCGACGCAGGCTTCAAGCCGCCTAACGACCCGACGGAACTTCGCCTCGCGCAATTTACCAAGATCGAAGACACCTATCTCGCCAACAAGCGCATCCCCGAGCCCTGCAACGAGTTCCTGAGGCTATGGGTCCATCGCAATGTGCCCAAAGGCGATATCCGTCCGGCCTTCATCACTGGCGACGCCTTCCAGATGATCTATCACCAGGGTGCACTGAGAGCGGTGATGGACCTGGAAATGGCCTGCATCGGCGACCCGCTGCTGGATCTGTGCTGCATCCGGATGCGCGACCTCAGCGAGAAGACCGGCTCGGCCGCCATCATCACCAGGCGCTATGAAGAACTGTCGGGCAAACCGCTCGACCTCAAGGCGCTCCGCTTTCATCTGGTGGCCTTCTCGGCGGTCTCGTCCCTTCTGATCAGCGGCCTGATATCCGCGCCGCCCGATACGACCGACTATTTCGAATATCACGTCTATTATCACGGCTCGCTGCGGATCGCGCTCGAAGGGCTGGCAGAGGTGATGGAGATCGCTCTAGAGCCGTTGCCCGAGCCTAAGCAGACGACCAGCCCGCAGACCATCCATCTGAAGATGCTGGCGCTAGCGGTGGAGCAGATGGCCGTGTCCACGGACATGGAGCGCTATAAGCGCAGCAAGGCCCAGGCCGAGATCGCCTATCTGCAGCGCCAGGACTGGTACGGCACGGCCTATGACAACGACTATCTG
Source organism: Rhodospirillales bacterium (assembly GCA_003165335.1). GTDB lineage: Bacteria > Pseudomonadota > Alphaproteobacteria > BOG-932 > Roseiterribacteraceae > BOG-932. Next base: position 3,252 of record PLTD01000084.1, read on the forward strand.
GATGAGGTCGGCGCCCTGCTGGGTTCCCGCCCCGCCACGATCGCGGACGCCGAAGCCAGGCTGGAAGCTTTCGTGCAGAGCGACCATGGTAAATCCGACGCGGCCTTGCTGCGGCTCTTCCATCGCCAGGAATTGCGCCAATGCTTCCTGGCCAATATTCCGCAAAATAGGCGGCTGCAGCGCTTTTTGCGCGAACCCATCGCCCCGCTGACCTGACGAACGCTCTTTCGAGGTATTCGATGACCAGCGGCATTCCCGCTCCAATTTTAACCAGCGCCCCAAATTTCCGCGACATCGGCGGCTATTGCGCCCAGGCCGGCGGGACGGTACGCAGGAAACGCATATTCCGCTCCCAACTTATCGCCAATCCGACAGAGACGGATCTGGCAACGCTTCAGTCCATTAATATCCGCTATATCTGCGACCTTCGCGGTACCCATGAACGCGAGGCCGCGCCGGACCGCTGGGTCAAGCAGCCGCCGCCCACCCTGCGCCATCTCGATATCGGCATGGATGTCCGCGCAGGGTCTAACGAACTGCTTGCCATCATTACCGCCGATCCGACTGCGGGCGGCGTACGGACAATGATGATGCATACCTACAGCCTGCTACCCCGGGCCTTCGAGGGACGGCTTGGCCTTCTGCTCGACGATATTATCGCCGGCGACCAATTCCCGGCGATGGTCCACTGCACCGCCGGAAAGGATCGCACCGGCTTCGTGACCGCGGTTCTTCTGCTGACTCTCGGCGTACCGATCGACGTCGTTCACTATGACTATGCATTGACCGAGAAACTGTCCGATATGGACAGGATGATGACCGCCTCCGCCGCTTATCTGAAAGGCATCGTCGGCGACCGCGTTGCTCCCGATCACGAGATGTTGCGGATGCTGTGCGGAACCAGCCCGGATTATCTCGACGCCGCCCTTGCCGCAATCAGGCGCGACTATGGCTCAGTCGACAATTACCTTGAAAAAACCGCGGGCTTCGACGCCGTAAAGCGCGACAAGCTCCACGAACTTTTGTTGGAATAGCCGCTACCGGCCGGACACGATTACGATCTTGTCGAGATTGGCGCGATCCGCCGAAAGCGGATCGGCACCCGCAGCAAATCCGTTCGCCGATAACAGATAGCTGATGATTGTCGCATACTGATCGTCGCTGAGACTGCCGGGCTTGTTCTTGGGCATGGTCGAGCGCACGCGCTTGAACAGTTCGCCAAGGTTGAGACCCGACCAGCGCCCAAGAAAATCGCTACCTACCAGACCCGGTGTCGGTCCGCTGCCTGCCAGATTTTCACCGTGGCAACCGGCGGCGCAGCTTTTCAGATAGAGCGCCTTTCCGTGCTCCGCCTGATCGGCGCGATAGACGCCGTCCGCAATGCTGCGGCCGTATTCCGGTCGCCCCGATTTGTGTGGAGCCACTCTCGCCGCAACCGGTTTCAGTGAAAAGCCATAGAATGTCTTACCGGCAGCCCAATAAAGAGACGAGCCGACAACCGTTGCCTTGGTATCGCAACTTGCCCCGCCGTCGAAGCTCCAAAGCTTGGCGCCCGTCGCCGCGTCGAAGGCGTATAGCGGTCCTTCAGGCGCCGTCGAGCAGCCGTAAAGCACGCCGTTCACGACATTGACCGCCCCTTTGGGATAGGCGCCCGCGCAATTCTCACGCGGCCCGTCGCGGGTGCAGGGCTTGCCGTTATCCAGGTCCTTGGCCCCCGCCGGGTCGGGAACCTGCCAGATGATGCGCCCGGTGGCGGCGTCCAGCGCGGCATAGGAACCGTAATTGATCGTCTGCCCGGACGGCAGAGTATAGGAAACCGCGTCGTGGCCGACCTGTTTGGTGTTTCCTTCGGCGACATAAATCCGCTTGCTGTCGGTCGCCGAGCCATATTCGATCCCGCCCGTAGGCCCGCCCGGCCCGACGCGGGTCTTCCAGATCAGTTTTCCGGTATCGGGGTTCAGCGCCCAGAATATTCCTGCCTTTTGCCCGGCGCCAATCAGATCGCGGCCGCCCGCATGCCAAAACAGTGCACCGTTGCCGAAGTCGTAATCCTCGCCGCCCCCGCAATAGCCGCCGATCTTAACCAGGCACGCGCCGGTGAAGATATCCGCGTCCTCGGCGCGGAAGCCCCATTTGATCGCCCCCGTGTCTGGGTCCAGCGCCAGGATGGAATCGTACCAGACGTCACCCGGATAGCAGGCCTTCTGCTTCTCTTGGTCGCCCTTATTCGCCTCGATACAGGCCTGCACCTCGGGCGGCACCCGAAAGGCGTTGCCGGTCGTCACATAGAGTGAATGGCGCTTGCGATCGATCAGCGGCGAACTGGACCAAACCGACCCGCCGGCGAAATGCGGCGGAACTGTATAGCGCTTCCACAATATCCGCCCGGTGCCGGCATCCAGCGCCAAGATGCTGCCGCGAAACCCACAGCATTCGTAGGGCGGTGTCGTCGCAGCCACCTCCTCGCCCAGGCCCGAGACGCCGACGAAAACATGCCCGTCCGCCACCGTCGGGGTCTGGGTTATGACCGCCCCGTGATAATCGTCGGCGGTTACCTTCCACAGCAGTTCTCCGCTTTTCTTGTCGAGCGCGATAACCACAGGCGTGTTGTGAAGGCCGAAAATAACGGCACGGTCGGTCACGGCAACACCCTTGCTGCCCGATGCACCGGGAATGCCCAGCTTCGCCGCGAGGTCGATTTCCCAAATGACGGCGCCAGTTTTAGGCTCGACCTTATAGAGATATCCGTTGCTGTTCGGGATGAAGAGCGATTGCCCGTCCGAAACAGCGGCCCCCCGCGAACCGCCCTTCATGGTGGTGGACCAGGCAGGCTTCAGACCGCCGACAGTCTGCGCGGTGATGGCGTCCGCCCTGGCCTGCGCACCGCAGCCCATAACCATCAGGCAGGCCAGAGCAGCGACAGAGGCTGAAAAAAATCGATGCATGTCCTGCCTCTATTTCGGCACGGTAATGTCGGCGACCAGGATTTCCCGAATCAGTCCCTTTTCGAGCGTGATCCTTTCGGCGACGTAAAACCCGACACTGTTTGGCTTGGTTTTCAAATAGCCGTCATAGACAATCCAGGCGGTATCACCCTCGACTGTCCAGTGCCGGTTCTGGATCGCGGAGATCACGCGATGGGAATCTTCGGCAATAAGCTTCGCACGGTTTCCCGGCGCAAAATTCGGCTTCGTCCCGATCCGATGGCGCGAAACATCGTCGGTCAGCAACTGCTTTTCAGGCGGCAAGCTGTTTTCCTCGGCGTCGATATAGGTGCTGGCGACAGCGATCACGCAATGCAGCCGGCGGTCCGACGATAGCGGCTCCCCCTCGTGCTCGCGTAGCCACTGGGAGCAAAAGCCCGCATTGTCGTAACTGCTATAACCCGCGTGCGGCATGGCAGCACTCGCCCCGACTGAGTTCAGGAGCGCGACGAACCAGATTGATATCGCCAGCCAGCTGCCCCTCATATCGATCTCCACATCGATTTAGCTATTAACTACGAATATAGCCGGGTAAATCGAATTGCGACAGAAGCCGCAATGAACGGTTCAAACGGGGGGAGCGCCATGAGAACGGTGAGTGGGATGGGCTTCGCGACGTTCGTGGTACTGACGCTCTTGGGAACGACGGCGGCCCGGGCCCAACAGTTCGTGCAACATTGCACCGACGATTCACGCCGCTGCATGATCGCCGCCGCGACCTCTTACCTAGACGGGCTGGTTCGTCACGATGGGTCGAAGGTGCTGTTCGCTCCGAACATCGTCCGCACGGAACAGGGGCGCGATGCAGGCAAGGGCGAGGCGGTTCTGCGGGCCTCGCTGGATAGGGAACCGCCGATGCTCGGCTACGGCAACACCCGATTTTTCGTCGACCGCCAGACTCACCAACTGGTCTATTTCACCTTGCTGCGGCTCGCCGTCGATGCAAGCCGGCAGGGCAACCCTACGCCCGGCCCGGTCACCGTTCACCTTGCCGAGCGCTTCAAGATCGAACACGGCCTCATCACCGAAATCGAGGCCGTCTATTTCGGCCAGCCGGGAACCTCTGAAGGTCTGTCGGGCTGGCCGGACCGACCAGACTAGAACGCGTATCTGACCGTAAAGCCGAACATCCGCGGGGGCAGCGGCACGCATTGAAGCACGCCGCTCGTGTTGGCGACACCGAAAGTGGCGTTCGGGGCGGAATTGAGAACGCCCGCGCCGCCCCCTCCCGTCGTGCCGCTCTCAGGCTGACAGGCCTTCTTGTCGAAAGCATTGGTCACAAACGCCGCGAGGCTCAGATTTGTGGCGGCGATATTCTCGACGTCGACCCGGAAATTGGTCATCCCATATCCGGCGGCCTGCTGGGCCGGGAACTGAAAACCGGTGAAGTCCGCCAGAAACTTGCTCTGCCAATACCAGTTGGCGGTCAAAGCCACCCTGTCGACCGGCAACCCTCCCAATTGATCGCCCGACAAAGCATAGGTGGCGGCGGCATTCATCTGCCATTGCGGCAATGGGAATGCCGTGCCCGAAAGATTTGTGGCCCCCGATGCCGGCAGCAGATAGCCGGCCGGCAGGCCGTAGGTGAAATCGGTGTATCGGGCATGCAGATAGCTGCCGCCGTACGACAAGGTCAGCTCAGGAATCGGTTTGGCTTCGAGATCCCATTCATAGCCGTAGATACGTGCCGACTTGGCGTTGAGCGTCACATTATCGGTCGTCGTTCCGGTGCAGAGCGCCGCGTTGAAATCGGTCTGTGTGCAGGGACCGCCGGCGATTGCCGATGCGAAGGTGGCATTGGGCAGGGCGACCTGAACCTGAATATTGTGATCTTCGGTATCGTAGAGAGCCAAGTTCGTGCGCACCGGGACGTTCCCGATCACCCAGTCCGATTTCGTCCCGATCTCGTAATCCTGCACCGTTTCCGGCTGGGCCACAGTCACCGACGCGTTGGTCGCCGCGGTGTTGATCGCACCTGCCCGATAGCCTGAACGCGTCGTGAAATAGAGCAACGTATGCTCGAACAAATCATAGTCGAGCGCCAGGGTCCAAGTCGGCTTTTCGAATTGTTTCGACACGTTGAAACCGCAGGCGCTGGCCGGAAGAACCTTGCCGTTCGAGCCGGTCAAGGCACAGGAAGTGCTGAACCCTTGATAGCTGATGCCGTTCAGCACATAGGTTCCCGGGTTGAACTGGCTGTTGGCAATTGCCGCGTTCGTCGCGATTGTTGCCGGAAAACGTACGCTGTCTGAGGCGATGTTGGCATTGCGCTCATCGATCGTATAGCGCACGCCGGCCGTCAGCCGCAGATCTGGAAGAATATTATAGGTCGCCTGGGCATAGCCCGCGTAGCTCTCGTTATTTCCCCCGTTTCGCGTGTTGTCGGTCAGGGTGATTTGATGTCCCGATACCGCCGCGGGTTTGGGGAAATTCGGCGAGTAGAGATACATCGCATATCCCTGGTTGTTCGCTTCCTCACGGAAATAAAACAGACCTGTCGTCCATTTAAGCCGATCGTCGAAACCGCTGCCGTTCACCGTCAATTCCGACGTATAGGCCTCATAGTCCGGCACCTGGTATTGATATTGCGCGGTGTCGTAAGGTAGGCCGCGGCTGATGGCTGTTCCGACCGAATCATAAGTCCTGTATGCGCCCAGCCACTTCACGTCGATCGTATCGAAGCTTTTATCGGCCACGAAGGAATAGGTCTGGAAATGGTCGACGTCTTCGTTGTCGACCGCCTGGTCGGTGGACCAGAAATTCCCTGACTGCCGTGCGACCGAATTCAGCAGCGCATTATAGGAAAGCGGGTTGGTGTTTATCGTCTTGGTCGCCACGTTGCTGTAATAGGGCGCAATTACGCGGCCCAAGAGGTCGGTGAAGCTGGTGCCGCCAACCGCGTTGCAGGTCCCGGGTATATTGCAGATCGACGGTCGGCCTTGCGAGGCCAATGTCCCCACGAAATAGCCCAGATCGTGATAGGCCGAGCCCGTGTCATGCTCTTCGCTCACATCCGCCCGCAACAGCAGGCTGAAATCGTCCGTCGGCTGAAACTTGGCTGAAAACTTACCCGCCAACTTGCGATAGCCCAATGCGGCAGTATCGTTGCGGGCGCCGGTCGCCGGGTTGAGATAGATATTGTCGAGATATCCGTCGCGGTTGCTATAGGAAAATGCGCCGCGTACCGCGAGTTTCTCGGTCACCGGGATATTGATGGTGCCTTCGATCTCGCGATCGCCATAGTCGCCGCCGGTCATATCGAGATAGCCGCCAAACACATTCTGCGGCTCCTTGGTCGTATAAAGTATGGCGCCGCCGGTGGAGTTTCGTCCTACCAGCGTCCCTTGCGGACCTTTCATCACCTGTATGCTGTCGACATCGAAAAGCGCGCCTGCCAGGCCCTGAGTTCGGGCGAGATAGACGCCGTCAATATAGATGGCGGTGGCGCTGTCGAATTGAATATTATTGCTGGGATAGTTCCTTAATCCCCGGATCGTAACATTGACCGTATCCTGCTGAAACTGATCGGCCTGGATATAGACCGATGGGCTGACCGTCTTCAGATCTTGGATCGTCTTGACGCCCTTGGCGTCCAGGTCCTTTTGCGTAAAAACATCGATCGCAATCGGAACATCCTGCGCAGGCTCCGGCCTTTTACGCGCGGTGACGATCACTTCCTGAAACGCACCGCTGGCGTTCGCGCTATCGGGAGTTTGTGAAGGCGGTCCGCCTGATGGCTGGGCGGCCGCAACACAAAGAGGCAACACGGCCACAGTCCCAATCAACGTGGCCGCAAGAAGCGGAGAGATAAAAGGCCGGCTGCGCTTCATTTCGGTCCTGCGCGGTTTGCCTCCCGTCCGGCGGAAGTTACTAACCGTTCATATAGAAGTTTGTTAATATTTCACATTACATAATATCAGGCCGGGCATAAGCCCAGGCACAGGATTCTTATAAGCCGGAGTTACCGCCTGGCAATCTCCGCAAGAATGGCCTCGTCCCTGCCAAAAAATTCCGATTCCGGATCGTTGGCGACCATCTGCTTGATCCGGCTCCAAAGATAGGCGCGCATGGCGATGAAGTCCGTGTGGGCGCGGACATCGTATGTCCACCTCGGGTGCGGCAGCGAAACATCCAAAATCTCTGCCACGCGACCCGGCCGAGGGTTCAGCAGAACGATCTGGTCCGACAACAAAATCGCCTCGTCGACGCTATGCGTCACCATTACGACCACGCCTTGATGCTTGCGCCAGATCTTCATCAATTCGATCTGCATGAATTCGCTGGTTTGCGCATCCAGGTTGGCCAGCGGCTCGTCCATCAATAAAAATCGCGGTTGGCCGATCAGGGCGCGCGCCAGAGCAGCGCATTGCTTCATGCCGCCGGACAGTTCGGCAGGGTAGGAATCGGCAAATCGGCGAAGCCCGACCATGTTCAGATAGTAATCCGCCCTCTCGTTGCATTCCTTGGCGTCGACGCCGTGCACCTCCAGCGTAAATGCCACATTCGCGCGAATCGTGCGCCAGGGCATCAGGCGGAATGATTGGAACACAAAACCCATATGCGGCCCGGGGCTGGGGACCTTGCCGTCGACGAGCACCTCGCCGCTATCGGGGCGGATAAGCCCGTTCAGCATTCTAAGAAGCGTGGTCTTGCCGCAACCCGATGGGCCGACCACGCTGACGAAAGAATTCGGCTTTATGTCGAACGATACGCCGTCGAGCGCAACGAGATCCTGCTGCGCATTGGTCCTGCGAAAAGTCTTGGATACATTCCGAACCGAAACGGCGGGCTCATTCGCTGCCAAGGGCGCAGAGCACAAACCGCCCTCCGCAATTTCGAGATTAATGCTGGCCATTCGAACTATTTTCCGACCGGAGCCTTATCGCCAAGAGTCTGAAGCGCGGTGTCGACAAAGCTTCGGTCGATCCATTCGGATGGTGCGACCCGCCGGGGAATGTCCTTGAAGTCATCGCTTTTGTAGAAGGCGTCCGTCGTGAAGGTCAATTCGCTATTGTTGAGCCCACCATCGACTACCCAACTCTTCGCATAGGCCTTCGATAGAGCCTCCAACTGGTCCCGCGGGACATCCGGGCGCGCCTTGGCCATAGCATCGACCCAGTGTTCGGGATTGAGTGCAAAGTCGCGTGAAGCCGCGATGATCGCCCCGACCACCGCCTGGACATCCTGGTGTCGGCTTTTCGCCGTATCGGCAGTAACGACATTCAGCTTCGTGACCAGCGGCGCAGCGTTGTAATAGGCGCTCTGATCGATCAGCAGCCCCAGACCATCCTTGTTGCCCAGCGTCAGCCAGGTGCCGAGCGTAACCGCAGTGGCGTCGATCTGACCGGCCAGAAGGGCCTGGGCCCGGATCATGGGTTGGCCGACCGCCAGAAAGCGCAGGCTGTCGACCCCTACCCCGAGATTGCCGAGCACCATCCGGCTTTGCACATAATCGACGCTGCCGATCTGGCCGACGCCGAAGACCTTCCCCTCGAGTTGCTTCGGATTGGCAATTTCCTTCTTGGCGATCACGACAAAGGGGAGAGCCTTGTCCGGAACGATCACACCGCGCAATTGCATCTGATCGCGCGCCACAAGCTGCAAAGCGATGTCGAGACCGATATTGGCCATCTCGCCCTGCCCCGAGCGCAGCGCCGCCACCGCGGATGGCGTCGCTCGAACGCGAACCAACTCGACATCGACTCCGGCGCGTTTGTAATAGCCAAGCTGATCTGCGAGATCGATGACCGAATTGGGAACCAGGGGTGTTTCGGGCTCGGTTACGATGATCCGAAAAGGCTCGGCCTTTAGGATCGGCGCCGAGTTGCTAACCAGCACCGCCAGGGCGGCTGCCGCGAAACGCCTGAATGATATGCCGGTCATCAATTCACATCCCAATAGAAGAAGTCCCATCGCCGATCGGCGGTGAACAGCTCGATACGGCAACGCACTCTGTATTCAAGTTGCTGCGTCACCAGGGTCTCTCGATACGCCAACGCGTCACGCTGCGCTCGAGCAGGCGAACCGCATACATCAAAATCATGCCGATAACTGCGAGAATAACGACAACGACGAAATAGGGCGCCATGCGGAAGCTGTTGCCATAGATCGACAACAATCCTCCCAGACCGGATACCGCCGTATACAATTCGGCGACCACGGTATTGATCAGCGCAAGCGACGCGCCGACGCGCAGGCCCGTCATAATATGCGGCAGTGCGCCAGGTAGGATGATCTTACGAAAAATATCGGCATTTCCCGCGCCGGCAGACTGAGCCATTTCGATCAGCTCGGCATCGCAGTTCCGCACCCCGGCATAGGTGTTGATAAGGATCGGCATGACCGCTCCCAGAAAGACCATGAATATCTTGGCCTCATATCCAAGGCCCAGAAATACGATAATCAGGGGCAAAAACGCGATGCGCGGCATCGAACTCAACGCATCGACATAGGGGTTCAGCACCGCCCCGACCGTCGCAACCCCGCCCATTGCCATGCCTGCGGGAATGGCCACGACCACCGCCAAGGCAAAGCCGCAGACCAGGCTGATCAGGCTTTCGATAACCGCGCGGGCGAGGGTTCCGTCGCCCGACATCCTGATTGCGGCGTTAAAAGTCTGCCTTGGGGACGGCAAAAACCCATGTCCTGCGGTCGCCGACAGTCCCCACCAGATCAAGATAAAGGCCAAAAACACAGCAGCATGCCATATGCCGATATGAAGCTTGCCCCCATTGGACCCCAACCCCGACGAGCCTGCGACGGCTCCGACCTGCTTCACCATAAGCCTTACCGCCTCGTACCGGGTCCTTTGGATTTGTAAGCTGCCACGCAATCTTCCCGCATTAGCTTCGACGACACATAAATCGCCGTCCCAATTCATAGCCTAAAATTTCCGCCCTGCGTGATCTTCTCAGTTCTTGCACCAGAATCTTCGGTTCGAGCCGAACTCTTGAACTAAGGAGATGATTCGGGTTTGTGGTACACTAGGACAACGGGTCCGACCAAGATCGGCGCAAAAAATTGGGAGACATATCGTGGCAAAAGCAAATAATGATACTGCAGACCATATCTATAAGGTCGTAGAGCTCGTCGGAACTTCGAAGAAATCCGCCGACGACGCCACGCAAGCCGCGATCGCCCGCGCGTCCAAGACGCTCAAACACCTGCGATGGTTTGAAGTCGTTCAGACACGCGGACATATCGAAAACGGCAAGATCTGCCACTATCAGGTAACGGTCAAAGTCGGCTTTACGCTGGACAGCTAAGCCGGCCTACTTCTCCGTCGCCGTATAGGCGCCGTCCCAATCCGCACCGGGTGGATTGGCGAGATAGTCGTCGATGCGGTGCTGATAGATGTCGTACAGCTTCTCGAGGCCCGGCACGCCAAGCGCGGACGCTTTCGCCTTCAGTGCCAACGCTTCGTCCCACTGCTGGCTGCGATAAGCGGCGATAAATGCGGGGTGGAGCTGGAGAAGCTCGTCCATCGCACCCTCGGGAACATGCAGCGTGTCGGCCAGGGTGGACAAGCGCGAAGGCGTGAGGCGGCCCTTGACTCTGACCAAGTCGATTTCGAGTGTCTTAATCCCGGTACTGGCGATGCTTTCGGCGGTCCGCTCGCCGATCGCGACCGTCATGCCATATTGCTTGGTCAGACCTTCGAAGCGCGAGGCGACGTTCACCTCGTCACCGATGACCGAATAATCGAAGCGCTGCTCCGAGCCCAGATTGCCGACGCAGGCGATGCCGGTGTTGAGACCGATACCGACCTTGACCTCGACATATTTGCGCCCATTAGCCTCGGCCTCGGCCTTGAAAACCTCGTTTAGGGCCGGCATCGCCGCGGCCATGGCGACAGCGGCCTCGGTCGCCAGACGGGCATGCTCGGAATTGGGCAGCGGTGCGTTCCAGAACGCCATGATCGCATCGCCCATATATTTGTCGACCGTTCCGCCCCGCTCCAGGATCGCCCCGGTCAGCGGCGTCAGCAGCGTATTGATGAATTTGGTGAGCGCCGCCGCGTCGCCCAATGCCTCGGAAATCGAGGTGAAGTTGCGCACGTCACAGAACATGATGGTGAGTTCGCGCTCTTCCCCGCCCAGTGCCAGCTTTTCCGGATTGGCGATCAACTGCTGCACCACGTCGGGTGACAGGTATTGGCCGAAGGCCTTGCGAATTTCGCCCTTCTGGTTCTGCGTCTGACGATAGGTCCAAGCCGTACAGGCGCCGACCACAACCAATATGGCAAGTGACGGGTTGACCGGGTCGATCAGCATGCTCTGGTGGTTGAAGGCGTACCAGCTCCAGCCAAAAATCCCGGCGATGACGACCAGAGCGAACGCCGACGAATAGCTCGCCGGCATGCGCGGCAGCATGATCGCGATGATTAGGCTCGCTAGCACGGTGATCAGCAATTCCAGGGGCGGCGCAAAGTCGGGCCGCGTCAGGCGGACACCCTCCAGCATCTGTTCGAGCATCTGCACATGTAGCTCGACACCCGGAACTGCTGCATCGAGCGGCGTAGCGCGCACGTCCTTCAGACCCGGCGCGCTGATGCCGATCAGCACGATGTCGCCGTTCAGCGCATCCGGCGCCATCTCGCCGTTCATGACTTTGTAGGCGGGAATATAGCTGCGTTCGTCAAAATGCCGGAAGTGCGGCCAGACCCCGCCGTCGGGGTCGGTCGGCACCTCGATCGCGCCGATCTTGATGTGATTGAGGCCAGTATTGGCGCCGAACGCCGTCTCGCCGCTGGCGTTGGATCCCTTCAGAACATATGAACCGGCGCCCTGTGCGACCCGCAAGGCCTCGGCCGCCAGTGAAGGTACAAAGGCGTCGCCCGCGCGGAACATCAGTGGGACACGGCGAATGATGCCGTCGTGGTCGGGAATCCAGTTGGTCGCGCCGAGACCGGACGCCGCCGCGTTCAAAGCCGGAAGGTTCTGCAGCACGCCGGCAAAACCGTGCAGGTAGGGCCTGGGATTATCGCCCGCAATGGCAAAGCCCGATTTTTGCATCGGCTTCTGCGGGTTGCCGTCGTTGATCAACACGCATCCCAGAACGACCGGCAGCTTGGAAACCGTATCGGCAAAGGCAGCGTCGTTATCGAGAGGGCCGCCAATCAGTTTGGCGACCTCGTCCGCCTTGTCGCTGGGCAAATCCTTCGTGTAGCGCACCAGCGAGGTGCGGTCAGGCTCGGCGTACATAATGTCGGTGGTGATCGACGCCGCCCCCGCATCGCCGATTTTTTGGAGCAGCTTGGCCATGACCGTTCGTGGCCACGGCCATTGCCCCAAGGCCTCAAGCGACTTGTCGTCGATATCGACGACACGGACCGGCTGGCGGATGTCATAGCCCCGTGGCGCCAACTTCTGCAGACTGTCGAAAGCCAGCAGGCGGACGGTTTGCACGAAGAAGGGATTCGTAACCGCGATGCCGATGATGGCGGCCAAGAGACCGCCAACGAACAGCGGATAAAGCAGCTTACGGCCATGACGGGCGAAATTCACAATATCCCTCCAGCAATTCGCATCGGCGCTTCCTTAGCGTTCGAAGTGAAAAATTCGCAGGCCGACGGCAGGCTTCTCACACACTAATCGCGCGCGTCCTGGACCATCCGGCCAGCCCGATTACTGCGGGCTGACAGATGGCGGCGGCACGACCGGCGGTGGCGGTGGCGGTGGGGGCGGTGGCGGTGGCGGTGGCGGCGGGGGTGGCGGGGGCGGCGGCGGTGGAGGCGGCGCCGGCGGGGTCGCAGCTACGGCCGCGGCAACCGCGGCGACAGGGCTGGACAAAGCAGCATTGGTCGAGGCCGCAGCACTGGCCACGATCGCGGCAGCCGCTGTCGGATCGGACGCAGCCAGCGAAGTGGCCGCGGTCGCCAGACCGGAACCTGTGGCCGACGCAACACTGGCCGGAAGCGTGGCCGAACTGCTGACGACGGCTGTTGCCGCAGCTGCGGGATTGGCTGAAGTCGTCACCGCCGTGCTGACAGCGCTCGTCAGCGCAGCGGCAGGAATGGCGCCCGACGCCACAGCACTGCCGACCGCGCTGGCGACGGCTGCTGCGGAAGCCGCAGCTGCAGCCCCCGCCGCTCCGCCAGAGGCATTGCCGGCAACGACGAGCAGTGCTGCGGCTGTGGTCGCTTTGCTGGTGGAAGAGGCAAGCAACGTGGTCACTGCCTTGGCGAGCCCGCCGTTCGCAGCGGTGGCCACAGACCCGTTCGCACCGAAAACAGCAAGCTGGGTTGCTGGAGTCATGGGTGTAAAGGTACCGTTCGGACCGATAACTCCCGCGCTTCCGTCTTCGAGCTGCACCGCCAAGCCCTGGGAAGTCGTAATAAAATCTACGATCGTGCCGCGTACGCCGATCGTGGCGACGGGCGTCTTTATCTCATAGCTGGTCGGGTCCTGCGAACCGGTGACAAAACGCAGCGATCCGCGGGCCACGTTGAAAACGACGGCGCCCTTCTTTGCGTTCGGATCGAACACGAATTTGTCGATTTTGACCGACGAGCCTGGGGTAATCGTCAGATTCGTCTGATCGAGGAACATCAGTTCCGTTGAACTACTCGCATCGGTGTTAACGACTTCGTCTGCAAATATGTCCTTACCGACGATGATGACCTGAGAATCGGCCCCCACTACGCCGGTGACCGAGCCTCCTTTTACGGTCGATGCAGTACCGGCTTTCGTCGCATCTGCCATGGCCTCAGTCGGCGCCAGCGTATAGAGACAGGCGATGGCAATTGCGCTAGCAGAGGACAATAGACGCCGTGAAGCACTCATTGGTGACTCCGGGAGAAAACCAGATTTGTATAGGGTACTTGGTAAATAGCCCGTCGCAAACAAAATTGATACTGTTGTAAACTGCGGTCCCTAAAAATATACTAAAATCGATGTTACTCAACGACATAACGCGCGTGGGCTATTGGCTGAGATGCTCGGCGTTGGGCATGCCTCTGCTGCTGTGTGTCGTCAACCAAGGGCGTGCGGACGAAATTTCGGATGCCTATAGTCGCCTGCAGGCAAATCCCGCCAGCGTAACGCTGAACTTGGACTATGCCGCGGCGGCGGAAAAAGGGGGCAAGCTGAAATGGGCATTGCCCGCTTATGAACGCGCCCTGATGGCTGATCCGGGAAATGCCGAAGCGAAAAATGGAATCGATCGGGTGCGCCGGAAAATTCGCATCGAAGCGAATGCTTCATGACAATCATCCGGTCTAACCGAGAGGTCGCCTCAAATCCGAATTACCAAACGCAGATTGCATTGACCGAAATGCGTTCTGCGGAAAATCGGTCACTTTCAATATACACTTTTCCAAAGCAATTTTGGGATATTGAATGATCCATTGTCCCGGATTGCACGTTTAGAAGTAACGGGTACTAGCGCACTATTGAGGATTTCAGCTTGGCTGATTTGGATAAAATGCAGGTCCGGTTTTGGGGGGTACGGGGAAGTTTGGCTTGTCCTGGCCCTAATACCGTTCGCTATGGCGGCAATACCTCCTGCGTCGAAGTGCGGTGCGGCGAAGATCTGTTCGTCTTCGATGCCGGGACGGGTCTGAGGGGCTTGGGCGGAGCGCTGGCCGCCGAGAAACGCCCGATTCATGCCGATATTTTTTGCAGCCACACTCATTACGACCATATTTGCGGGGTCGCATTTTTCGCACCCTGTTTCAACCCGGCAAACAGTTTGACCTTCTGGGCAGGCCATCTTCCGCCCGGCACGACGATCCGTGAAGTACTGACAGGCTCCCTCTCCGAACCTTATCTTCCCAATCTTCTCGATGTCATTTCCGCCCATTTGGAATTCGAAGATTTCGAAGGCGGCGACTCATTTTCCCCCAAACCTGGGATCACGATCCGCACCGCACCGCTTAACCACCCCGGTGGCGCAACGGGATACAGGTTGGAATGGCGGGATAAGTCGATTGCCTATATAACCGACACCGAACATCGTCCCGATATGCTCGACGAAAATGTTCTCGGCCTGATCGAAGGCGTCGACCTGATGATCTATGATGCGACATACACTGAAGCGGAGTATGTTGTTCACGCTGGCTGGGGTCATTCGACTTGGCAGGAGGCAGTTCGCCTCGCTGAAAAGGCGTCGGTCCGCAAGTTGGCTCTTTACCATCACGATCCGACCCATTCGGATGCTATTTTGGATGCAATCGCCGCCGAACTTGATGAAGCAAAAGCAAATGCTGTTATTGCACAAGAAGGGATGGTTATATCCCTTTAATATAAGGGGTGGTGGTCCGCCCGATTGATGCATCTGGAGGCAGTCGTCGAAGTGGATACCGCGGTCGATTATGCGGAGACAAAGCGCGCGGAACTGGAAACGGAAGTTCGCCAGCTTCGGGCAACCGTGTATGCGCTGCGCGAAGAGCTTGAATTGTCCGCTATGTCGATCAAGCACAGCAACCAGGAGGTGCGCTCATCTTACGAGGCCGAACTCCTGCAGCTTAGAAACGCTGTCCTATCGATGCGCGGCGCGATCGAACTGGCGGCGGTTGAGGCCGAGCGCGAAGCAAACGCCGTGGTCGCGGCAGCGCGCGAGGAAATCAAACAGCTCCACGAAACTATCCAGACAATGCGCGGCGTCAACGAGCAGGTACGCCACGATGGTCAAGAAGAGCGACAAAAAATTCAATCTGCCGCAAATGACGAGATCAATCAGTTGCGTACCGTTGTCCAGTTGTTGCGCAATGAAGCCGACGGGATGAAAATCGCGCACGAGGAAAAACTCCAAAGCCTGGAGCGAGCCCGTCGTGCAGAATTCGCAGAACTGCAGCAGACAATAGCGGTGTTGAGATTGGAGCTGGAGAAACATGGCGGACGGTGATCTAGGTCAACGCGGCGGGATCGATCTGCTTCGGACGCAGGGAAAGCGGCCGAAGATTGCCGACCTACAGAGCCAGATTCGGCATTTCGACGTCCTCCTGGATGTCTCGCGCCGCGTTTCCGGAACCGAGTCGTTGGACGAAATCCTCGACGCGCTCGTCGAAACGACATCGCGGGCGATCGGCGCCGATCGAAGCAGCTTCTTTCTCTTCGACCCCAATACCAACGAATTATTCTCTCGCAGCGCCCAAGGCATCCACCGACGGGAAATCCGGTTCTCAAGCAATGAAGGTATCGGCGGCGCGGTATTTCAGTCGCGAACACCGATGATCGTCGACGACGCCTACTCGGACGACCGCTTCAACTCTGACGTCGACAAGCAAACGGGCTACAAAACCACGACCCTTCTTTGCGTTCCGATCAGAACCGTAAAGGACGAGGTCATCGGCGTAGCCCAGTGCCTCAACAAACACGACGATCTGCTGTTCACTGACCAGGACGCACGTCTTCTCGGCGACATCGCACAGATGGCCGTGCCGGCGCTGCGCAGTTCCCAGTTCGTCGAGCGTATGCGCAAGGTCCGCGCCCAGGAAATGGAATTCCTGAGCGTTGTTGCCGACATCACTTCGGAACTTGAATTGGACTCGCTGCTGGCCCGGGTCATGGCCGAAGCAACACGCATGCTCGATGCAGAACGTTCGACGCTTTTCCTGCATGACGAAAAAACCGATACGCTGTTTTCGCGTGTCGCGCAGGGTACCAAGGTCGGCGAAATTCGCCTGCCAAGTCACGCTGGTATAGCCGGCACCGTCTTTACCACCAACAAGTCGGTCAATATTCCGCACGCCTACGCCGATCTGCGGTTCAACCCCGGATTCGACAAGCAAACGGGCTTCTTCACGCGCTCGATCCTCTGCACACCGGTTGTTAACAAATACGGCAAGGTGATCGGGGTGACGCAGGCGCTGAACAAGCGCGGCGGTCCGTTCTCGGACGAAGACGAACAGCGTTTGAAGGCGTTTACCGCGCAGGTCGCCATCGCGCTCGAAAACGCAAAGCTGTTCGACGACGTTCAAAAGATGAAAAACTATAACGAAAGCATGCTGCTCAGCATGTCTAACGGTGTGGTGACGCTGAACGAGAAACGGGAAATCGTGACCTGCAACGAGGCGGGTCTCAAGATTCTCCAATGCACGGCTGCGGACATCGTCGGCAAAAAGGCAGGCGATATCTTCACCGGCAAGAACGAATGGATTGTCGAACGGATCGCTAAGGTCGAAACCGAGAAAACCTCGGACATTCAGATGGATGTCGAAATCGAGGTGAACAGTCAAACGGCGACGGTCAATTTCTCGGTCCTGCCGTTGAAGACCGATCACGCTGAGCAGCTCGGCACCATGCTGATGATCGAAGACATTAGCACTGAAAAGCGTGTCAAAGCGACGATGTCGCGCTACATGGACCCGACGATTGCCGCGCGGATGCTGGAAAACGACGACGGCGCCGCACTGGGCGGGCAAAGCACGCGAACGACAGTGATGTTCTCGGATATTCGCGGCTTCACGCCCATTACCGAACAGCTCGGTGCGCAGGGCACGGTCTCGTTCCTGAACGAATATTTCACTCTCATGGTCGACATCATCACCAAAGAAGAGGGGATGCTCGACAAGTTTATCGGCGATGCCATCATGGCTGCCTTCGGCCTGCCGATGCCCCA
Organism: Rhodospirillales bacterium; assembly: GCA_003165335.1. Classification (GTDB taxonomy): domain Bacteria; phylum Pseudomonadota; class Alphaproteobacteria; order BOG-932; family Roseiterribacteraceae; genus BOG-932. The sequence goes on from PLTD01000084.1 coordinate 20,798, forward strand.
TGACGACGACGAGGACCGTGCAGTTCGCGCCTCGATCAAGATGATCCAGGCATGCTGGAAATATAGCGCGGAACGCATAGCCAAGGGCTTCGTGCAGGTCGATATGGGTATCGGTCTCAACACCGATATGGTGGTGTCGGGCAATATCGGTTCAGCCAAGCGCATGGATTACACGCTGATCGGCGACGGTGTGAACCTGGCGTCACGCCTGGAAAGCGCCTGCAAGCAATATTCGGCGCGCATCCTGATCAGCGAAAACACATACAAGCGCCTTCGCGGCACCTATCGCGTTCGCGACATCGACATGGTGATCGTAAAGGGCAAGACCGAGCCGGTCGGCGTCTACGAGGTGCTCGATTTCCACACCGACGAGACCTTCCCGAACCTGATGGACGTGGTCAATTACTTCAACGAAGCCATTAGGATTTATCGCAAAAGAGACTTCACCAAAGCGATCACGAAGTTTGAGCAGGCTCTGGAACGTAACCCCAGCGACAAGCTCAGCAACACCTATATTGGTCGATGCCATTATCTCATGGAGCATCCGCCGGAGGATGACTGGGTCGGCGTCTGGACGATGAAGGAAAAATAAGAGAGAGGGATACAGCCTCGACCAGAAGGTTGGCCGCCAAGTAACAAATGTCTGCAAAACCAGTTCCGAATTCCTTATACTTCCTTATATTCTACGGGCGTGGGACATCAGACTGTGTGCGCCCGACTCACTGCTTCGCCTGCATTAATTGCGAAATCTCGCCGCAGCTCTAAAATGATATGTTGCCTGGAATATCATTCCCTACGACAATCATATATAGATATAAATTAAATAAATTACTTGGATTGGAACGATCCGAGTACCATTACCTTGAGATTCCATGACAAGCCTCGCGGTCGACGACACAGGGCAAACCGGCAGATCGCGCCGTTTATCCGATGAGATGCTGCTTACGATAGCGCTTCTCGCATTTTCCTTCGTAGGGGTCGGGCTCCCACGCGTATTCACAGCGACGGCTGCGGAAACGCTATTTATCGGAACCTACGGCGCCAAGTTTCTCCCCTATACTTATTTGGCGGAAGCACTGCTGATCCCGGTGCTCGGTCACCTCTACATGAAGGCCGACGAGAAGTTCGGGATACGGAACCTGGTCCTGGGCAGCATGATCGTGGATGTCATCGTTCAAACGATGCTCTGGTCCGGCTACGGCGTTGCCCATATCCACCAGCTTGCCTTTTTTGGACCGATTTGGGGCGAAGTCGAATTCGTATTCTGCAGCCTTTGGCTATGGGGCATGGCCACGCGCCTGATGACGCTTCGGCAGGGTAAGCGCCTCTTCGGCTATATCAGCGCGGGCGAACCCGTCGCGATCATCCTCGCTGGAACACTGACGCCCTTCATCCTGGAGTTTCTCAGCCCCCAGGGTCTTTTCCTCCTATCAGGAATCAGTGTCGCCCTGGGTTTGCTTTTAGTCATGTTCATCTTGAAGCGCTTCACGCTTCACAGCCATGCCGAGAGCGAGGACGAGGACGAGGCAACCGAATCGGCCAGCGACAAGAAATGGTACCTCAACCGCTATGTGCAGGTTCTGGTCGCCATCGTCGTCATATCGCAACTGGCCTATTTTTTCGCCGACAACGCCTTCTATCTCGAAGCCGGCGCCCGCTTTCCCGACGAAGAGCAGCTTGGCGCCTTTATCGGTAAATTCATGGCGGCGGTCGGTGTCCTAAGCTTGATCGTCAGTCTTTTCGTTTCCGGGCCCTTGGCCAAGCGATTCGGATTGCGCACCGCGCTGCTGCTTTTGCCGTTGCTGTTGGCATCGACCGCCGCCATCGGTTCGCTTCTCGGGCTCAGCTTCGGCGCAGGCGCCTTGGTCTTCTGGGCTGTCGTGATCGTAAAAACGCTCGATCAGTCTTTGCGCTACACAATCGATAAGACTTCTTCGGTCACTTTATACGCCCCCCTGCCCGCCGGGCTGCGCCATCAGGTCCAGGCCGTCCTGGAGAGCCTGATCGAACCGATCGTCGGCGGTGTTTCCGGCTTGATTCTGGCACTTTTCGTTCAGTTTCTCGGCTTCGGAACGATCGGGATCATGATCATGATCTTCCTGATCGCGGCAGCCTGGTTTGTCCTGGTTTTCGTTCAGGATCGTTACTATCAGGGGTCCCTCCGCTCCGCGTTGCGGGCTCGCCGCATGGGCGCGGGCCAGCTAACGGTCGAAGACCCCTCGGCAATCGCCGTCATAATGGAGGCCTTGGTAAGCCAGAACACGGGCGAAGTATTGAACGGCATTGCTTTGGCCGGCCGAATTGTCGATTTCGATATTGTCGGATGCTATCGCGGCTTGCTGGAACATCCCGCCCCCGAAATCCGTCATGACGTCCTGCGTCGGATCGAGGTACTCGGCCCGGGCAGCATGCCTGCACAAGTCATTCTGGCCCGGGTCCAACAGGAATTCGACCCGACGCTTCGGGCGGAAGCCTTACGGACATTGGCGACTCTCGACCCGGACAACGCTCTGGATAATCTCGAGAGCTACCTGTCTTCATCTGATGAACCCGTTCGCCGCGAAGCCTTCGTCGGCCTGTTGCGTCATGGCGGAATCGAAGGAATTCTGCGGGCCGGCGAACCGCTGCTCGAGGCTCTGCGTTCGCCCGACGCAGACCAACGGCGCTTTGCCGCAAGCGTTCTGGAGGGCACACACTCCCCCGGATTTTCCAGGGCATTGACCAATCTTATGGCCGACCCCGAAGCGTCGGTTCGGGCGGCGGCGCTGCGCGCGGTGGGCGTTGCGCAAACGCCGTCGATGTGGCCGCGAGCGGTTGCGCTTTTAAACGACGAGATTGGCGATGTCAGCCGCACTGCCGCATCCATTCTGGTAACCGCGGGCGACCCGGCCGTAGGCCCCCTGATAGATTTCCTCGACGATCCGAGCGCCCGGCAGGAGGCTCGACGTCTCGCCGCCCGCGTGTTGGGCGAAATCGGTACCGATAAGGCCCGTGTACATCTGCTGGTCCGCCTAGACCAGACCGACCGGAAGATAGCCGAGGCAGTCCTCTTTGCGATCCCAAAGCAAACCGCAAATCCCGACGAAGCTACGGCCAAGATCTTTATGAACAGGCTGGGCGAAATTCTGCAGGACGCCGCCCATGCCACCTCTTGGCGCGCCACATTGGGCGCCTCGCCTCTCCCCGATATCGACCCCGTGCTATACCGTGCGCTGGGCGATCAAATCGATGACGACATCAAGAGCATCTTTAATCTCCTGACGTTGATCTACCCGGAAGACAAGCTCGACGATGCTTACCGGAACTTTCGCTACGGTGACCCGTCTCTGAAATCGGTCGCCATGGAAGCGCTTGAAGTGGCGCTGCGCAACGAATATCGCACGGCGGTCCTCGCCTTTATCGAACACGATACCGACGCCTCGCGCCAACTCGCTCTACCGCCGTCGATGCGCTCGGAAACCGTGGAATCGATTGAACTGCCCGCATTTATTGCTGCCCAGCCAGCCAGTCTGGTTTCGCCCTGGACCCGGGCTGCAAGTCTATATTCCGTCATTGGCCTGGATCGGCTGTCCACCCTGCCCACGAACGGCTTCCCACTGCTTGACGAGCCGTTATGCCGGGAATTGATCGAATTTCACGCCAAGAGGGGCGACATGCTGACCATCGAAAAAGTCCTTATTCTTCGCAATACCCCAATCTTCAGCGCTGTACGCGAAGAACATCTGGTAGATGTTGCTCAACGCGCCGAGCCGATCGAACTCGCGCAGGACGCGGTCTTGTTTCACCAGGGCGACGCCGGCAACAGCATGTATGTCGTCGTCGACGGACGCATACGCATTTACGCCGGCAACCACACGATCGCCGAACTGGGCGCCCGGGAAGTCGTCGGTGAAATGGCTGCCGTCGACCCTGAAGCTCGCTCTGCATCGGTCTGCGCTTTGGAGCCCACGCTGCTATTGAGAATCAGCAACCAGAATATCGAACTGCTGATCGACCACGATCCGGATGTGGCGCGGGGCATCATTAAGGTCCTCTGCGCCCGCCTGCGGCTGTCCGGCGCAAAACCTGCAGCCAAGCCCGCGCTTACGACTCTCCCGTCATGAGCCTGTAGCCCACACCCATTTCTGTGCGGATGATCTCGTTCTCGCCGATCCTGTCGCCCAGCTTTTGGCGCAGCGCGCGGACATAGACGCGTAGATATTGGACGTCGTCCACCTTGTCGTCGCCCCAGACTTTGCGCAGCAGAAAGTCATGGGTCAGTATCTTGCCGGCATGTTCAGCCAGAAGACGCAGAATATCGTATTCCGTGGGCGACAGTTTTATCTCCTGCCCGGCCCGGCTGACATGGCGGTTGACCAAATCGATAACCAGGTCTCCGGCCCGTAATAGCGGCTGAGTCCCTTGGGTTTGATAACGGTGACGAAGCGCCACGCGAATACGCGTGACCAGCTCGGCCATGCCGAAGGGCTTTGTCATATAGTCATCCGCGCCAAATTCCAGCGCCTTGACCTTGCCGGCCTCGTCGTTCCTGACCGACAGCACAATAATCGGCACCGATGAGCTCTTGCGAACCTCTTGAATGACCTCGATGCCGCTGCGATCGGGAAGACCCAGATCGAGAATGATCAGGTCGAACTCTTCCGCATCGAGACGTTTCAAAGCCGCGCCGGCGGTACTCGCCTCCACGATTTCGAATTTCTGTGGGACGAGGCTGGTCTTGAGCATCCGGCGAATCTGCGGTTCATCGTCAACGACAAGGATTCTGGGAGGGTTAGCCGACATGGACAGCCATCTCCGATGCGGTTTCCGAATAGGGTGCGGCCTTGATGAGCCGGATTGTGAATATCGCGCCGGATCGATCCTGCCTGTTGCTTGCAGATATGCTTCCGCCCATTGCCGTAATGAAGCCGCGGCAGATCGGCAGACCCAGGCCAGTTCCTGCGCGCTTGCGATCCCCTACCTGCAGCCGTGTGAACTTGTTGAAGATGCCCTCCAAAGACTGTGGCGGGATTCCCTCGCCTTCATCGATAACTTCAATCACTACAGCTTCGCCATCCTCGCGACCAACGATCCGGACCGTCGACCCGGGTGGCGTGTATTTGGCAGCATTATCGATCAGATTAAAGACCACCTGTTCCAACAGAACGAAATCCGCCATCGCCATCGGCAGGTCGGAGCCGAGCTGAATGTCGGTCTTGTGATTCATGACAAGGGGGCGCGCGCGATTGAGAGCGACACCGATCGCATCGCTGGCGTCGGTGGGCTCCAGCTTGACGTTGACGCCGCCAGACTCTAGCCGCGTCATGTCCAACAGATTTCCGACGAAACGATTGAGCCGTTCCGCCTCGTCTTGCGCTGACGCGATCAATTCTGAGCGAGTCTGCGCGTCATAGCTTTCTCCGTAGCTCTTTAGGCTCGTCAGCGCGCCGATGATCGTGGCCAGCGGCGTGCGCAGATCGTGCGATACCGATGTCAGCAGGGCGTTGCGCAGCCGCTCGGTCTCGGCCTGAAGACGCACTTGATCGACATCCTCGGCCAGACGCACCCGTTCGATTGCGACCGCAGCCTGATCGAGCAGGGCATCCAGCAATCGCCGTTCGTCCGGCGACAGGAGAGCAGGCTTCTCCCGGTTAATGCCGACCACGCCGATCGCGCCGCGTTGTGTCTGCAGCGGCAGGAACAGACGTTTGGCTCCTGGCAAAGTATCCGAACCCCGTCCTGCCGCCCGGTTCCGCGACCATGTCCACTGCGCAGCGGCCATATCGGCGGCATCGAGCGTATCTTCAGGCGGATAGCCTGCAAGAACCTGCAACCCGTCCGGACCAGGCAGAAGGACTACGACATCGCAACTCAGCATCGCCGCAATCTGATAGGTAACAACCCACATCAGATCTTCCAGCGTGCCGATGCCGGCAACTTTTCGGCTGAAGGCATAGAGTTCCGCCGTCGTTTTCGCCCGTGCCGCAATGCTCTGGGTTTGGCGCTGCTTCTGGGCGGTCAAATTGCTGACCACGAGCGCTGCGATCAGAAAGAAGACCAGTGCAAACACATTGGCCGGATCGGCGATCGTGAAGGTGTAGAGCGGCGGCAGGAAGAAAAAATTATAGGCCGCAACGCTCAGCAGCGAAGCCATGATCGAAGGCCACAAACCGTATCGCAGGGCGCTGAACAACACGGCCGTCAAAAACACCAACGAAAGGTTCTGCAGCGAAACCAGCCGATCGATCAGATAAGAAACGCCGACAGCCACCCCCACCATCACCGCACTAAATAGATAGGCCCGGGGATCGACGGAAAGCGGCACGGACTCGGTTTGCAGCGATGCGCCTTTTTTCCCCGGAGCGGCTTTTGGTTCTCCTGCAATTACGTGGACGCTGATCGTTTCAGACCGGCTCACCAGCTCGTGAACAACCGACCCGTGGACCAATTCGAACCAGCGGGATCGCTTTGATTTGCCGACAATAATGTGGGTGAAGTTATTGGCCTTGGCGTAAGCCAGAACATCGTCCGCTATACGCTCACCCGGAATGGTGATCGCCTCCCCGCCGAGGCTCTCCGCCGTTCTAAGTGTTTCGGCGATAGCGTCGCGCTCGGCCTCGTCCAGACTGGAATGGCGCGGCCCTTCGATATAAAGAGCCGTCCATTTCGCTTTCAGGCGATCGGCCATTCGGCGCGCATATCTCAGAAGCTCGACCGACCTTGGGTCCTCGCTGATACAGGCCAGGACGCGATCGCTGGCGCCCCAAGGGCCTTCGATGGCGTGAACCTGCATATATTGCAGCATCTGGTTATCGACGCGCTGAGCCGTCGCCCGCAGCGCGAGTTCCCGCAGAGCCGTCAAATTACCGAGAGAGAAATAATGCTTCAGCGCGCGTTGTGCCTGGTCGCGCACATAGACCTTTCCCTCGTTCAGGCGTTCGATTAACGCCTCGGGGGTCAGGTCGACGACCTCGATCTCGTCGGCGAGCTCCAGGATGTTATCCGGGACTGTTTCGCGCACGCGGATGCGGGTGATCTTGGCCACAACGTCGTTCAGGCTTTCCAGATGCTGAACATTCATCGTCGAATAGACGTCGATCCCGGCGGCCAGCAGTTCCTGCACATCCTGATATCGCTTCAGATGGCGGCTGCCCTCTGCGTTGGTATGGGCCAACTCGTCGACCAGGACGAGCTGCGGATGGCGGGCCAGGATGGCGTCGAGGTCCATCTCCTCCGTGTCGCGCCCCTTATAGTTCAGCTTGCGGCGAGGAATAACCTCGAACGCGGCGACCAGAGCCAGCGTTTCGGCCCGGCCGTGGGTCTCGACGACGCCGATGACGGCGTCGATCCCCTCAGCCATCTTGGCCTTGCCGACGCGCAGCATTTCGTAGGTTTTCCCGACGCCGGGAGCCGCGCCGATGAAAAGTTTGAAGCGGCCGCGGTTTTCACGGGCCGCTTCAACCAGAAATGCTTCAGGCGTCGGACGCCCTTCGCGCGTTTCCGCTTCTTGGTTAGGCATGACGATCCTGACAGTACGCGGCTTCGGCGGCGAACTCTACGATTCACCTTGGTCTGTCACTTGGCCGGCTGTCCGGCGTCCAGCGCTAGGTTCAGCTTCAGCACATTGACATGCGCCTCGCCCAGTACACCGAAGGTCCGCCCGTCAGTGTTCTGTGCCACGAGTTGGCGGAGCGTTTCCGGCGCTATTCCACGCGCCTTGGCGACGCGCTCGATCTGAAACTCGGCGGCGGCCGGAGTTATGTCCGGGTCCAGTCCGCTGGCCGAAGTCGTCACGAGGTCGACCGGGATCGGCTTGTTGCTCTGCGACTTCAGCGCATCGGAATCGCCCTTGATCCGGTCCATCAGGGCCTTCGACGTAGGACCGAGATTGGACCCGGTCGACGCGTCAGCCGAATAGGGAATGCTGACCGTCTTGGTCGAATCGTTCGGGTCGGTTTCCGTCGTTGCCGACGGTCTGCCGTGAAAATATTTCTCGCCGGCGAAGTTCTGGCCGATGAGCGACGAGCCGATCACCTTGCCGTCCTTTTCGATCAGGCTGCCGTTGGCCTGCCTAGGGAACAGCACCTGGCCGATGCCGGTCATAGCGAAGGGATATGCGATGCCGGTGATGAGGGTGAGCAACACGATCATCACGACGGCGGGGCGAATCTGTTTAAGCATGATTCCGTCTTTCCTTTGGATCTCGCCTCAGGCGAGCCCGAGCGACGTCACGATGACGTCGATGAGTTTGATGCCGACGAACGGCACGATGATGCCGCCGACGCCATAGATCAGCAGGTTGCGGCTCAAGAGCCGCCCCGCAGATTGCGGGCGATAGGCGACGCCGCGCAGCGCCAGCGGAATGAGAGCGATGATGATCAGCGCATTGAAGATGATCGCCGACAGGATCGCGCTCTGCGGCGTTCCCAGCCGCATGATGTTCAGCGCCTGAAGCTGCGGATAGAACACCAGGAACATCGCCGGGATGATGGCGAAATATTTGGCGACATCGTTGGCGATCGAGAAGGTCGTCAGCGCGCCGCGAGTCATCAGCAACTGCTTGCCGATGCCGACGATCTCGATCAGTTTCGTCGGATCGCTGTCGAGATCGACCATGTTGCCCGCNNTCGTTGGTGCCGTCGCCGCACATGGCGACCAGCTTGCCCTTAGCCTGCTCGTCGCGGATCAGCTTCAGCTTCGCCTCGGGCGTCGCCTGAGCCAGGAAGTCGTCGACGCCGCTTTCCGCGGCGATCGCCGCCGCCGTCAATGGGTTGTCGCCGGTGATCATGACAGTGCGGATGCCCATCTTGCGCAGCTCGCCAAAGCGTTCCTTGATGCCGCCTTTGACGACGTCCTTCAGATGAATGACGCCCAGCATCTTGCCGTCCTTGGCGACCGCCAGCGGCGTTCCGCCCGACTTGGCGATCCGCTCGACGGTCTCGGCCAAGTCGCGCGGAAAGGCGAGGTTCGGGTTGCCGTTCACTTCCCGGACATACGCGATCACCGCATCGACGGCGCCCTTGCGAATGGAGCTGCCGTCGAGATCGATGCCGCTCATCCGGGTCTGCGCAGAGAACGCGATGAACTTAGCGTTGAGCGGCGCCATTTCACGCGCCCTTATGCCGTATTTCTCCTTGGCCAGAACGACGACCGAACGTCCCTCGGGCGTCTCGTCGCTGAGCGAGGAAAGCTGCGCCGCATCGGCCAACTCCTCGGCCTTGATACCCGGCAGGGCGAAAAGCTCGGTCGCCACGCGGTTTCCGAGCGTGATCGTGCCGGTCTTGTCGAGCAGCAGCGTATCGACGTCGCCCGCCGCCTCGACCGAACGGCCGGACATGGCCAGCACGTTGAATTTCACCAACCGGTCCATGCCGGCGATGCCGATGGCCGACAACAGGGCGCCGATCGTCGTCGGAATCAGGCACACGAACAGCGCGACCAGTACGACCACCGGAATGGCGCCGCCGGCATAGGTGGCGAAGCTGGGGATCGTCACCGTCGCCATCACGAAGATCAGTGTCATGCCGATCAGCAGGATGTTGAGCGCAATCTCATTCGGCGTTTTCTGTCGGCTGGCGCCCTCGACCAGCGCGATCATGCGATCGAGAAAGGTCGAGCCCTGGCTGGCGGTGATGCGGACTTTCAGCCAGTCGCTGAGCAGCTTGGTGCCGCCGGTCACGGCCGAACGGTCACCACCGCTCTCGCGGATCACCGGTGCGCTTTCGCCCGTGATGGCGGACTCGTCGACCGACGCCACGCCCTCAATGATCTCTCCGTCGGACGGAATAATGTCGCCGGCTTCCACGAGGACGAAGTCGCCGACCTTCAGCGACATGCCGGGGACCTCCGTGTAGTTGGTCTCGTCGGGGCCGCCCAGCTTTTTGGCCGGCGTTTCGGTTCGGGTCTTGCGCAGCGCATCGGCCTGCGCCTTGCCGCGCCCCTCGGCGACGGCTTCGGCAAAGTTGGCAAAGAGCACCGTGAACCAGAGCCAGAAAACGATCTGGCCCTCGAACAGGATATTGCCCTTGGCTCCGACGATGTCGCGAACCAGCAGGACAGTGGTCAGGGCCGCGACGACCTCGACCACGAACATCACCGGATTACGGACCTGCGTCCGAGGATCGAGCTTCAGGAACGAGTGACCGATCGCGGGTCCCATGATCGCCCAATCGAAGATCGAGCTTGAACGCCGGTCATGGCGGCCAGTGTCGGGATTGATTGTGAAGTCAGACATTGACGTTGCTCCGGATCAGAAAAGGCCGCCCGCACGCATGGCGAGATGCTCGACCACAGGGCCGAGGGCCAGCGCGGGGAAGAAGGTGAGACCGCCGAGGATCAGGATCACGCCGATCAACAAGGCCACGAAGAGGCCGTTGTCGGTCGGGAACGTGCCGGCGGACGGCGGGACGATTTTCTTGGCCGCGAGCGAGCCGGCGACGGCCAGCATCGGCACGATGAACAGGAACCGCCCCATGAACATCGCGATCGCCAAGGTTACGTTCCAGAACATGTTGCCGCCCAGGCCGGCAAAGGCGCTGCCGTTGTTCGCGGTCCCCGACGTGTAGGCGTAAAGGATTTCGCTGAAACCATGCGGGCCGGCATTGCTGAGCGTGGCGACGCCTTGCGGCACGACGCTGGCGATCGCCGTCCAGCCCAACATCGAGAGCGGCAGGATCAGAATGGCGATAATGCTCATCTTGACCTCCCGCGCCTCGAGCTTTTTGCCGATATATTCCGGCGTGCGCCCGACCATCAGACCGGCCACGAAGACGGCGATGATCGCGTAGAGCAGCATGCCGTAAAGGCCGGAGCCGACGCCACCGAAGATGATCTCACCAAGCTGCATGTTGATCATCGGGATCATGCCGGCCAGCGGCATCAAGCTGTCGTGCATCGTATTGACCGCGCCGCAGGAGGCGTCGGTGGTGACGACGGTGAACAGGGACGAATTGGCGATACCGAAACGAACCTCCTTGCCCTCCATATTGCCGCCGGGCTGCAGCGGATTTGCCGACTGATCGACACCGAATGCGGCGATGGCCGGGTTGCCGCCGGCCTCAACCGGATAGACGATGAAGGTGCCGGCGAGGAACAGCAGCCCCATCACGCCGAACAGCGCCCAGCCCTGGCGTTCCTTGCCGACCATGCGGCCGAACACATTGGTCAGCGCCGCGCCGATGGCGAAGATCCACACGATCTGAACGAAATTGGTTAACGCGGTGGGATTCTCGAAGGGATGGGCCGAGTTGGCATTGAAGAAGCCGCCACCATTGGTGCCGAGCATCTTGATGACTTCCTGCGAGGCCACCGGACCGACCGCGATGCTCTGCTTCGCGCCTTCCAGCGTTGTCGCATCCACATAGGCGCCCAAGGTCTGCGGCACGCCCTGCCAGATCAGGAACAAGGCGCCGACCACCGCGATCGGCAACAGGATGTAGAGCGTGCCGCGGGTCAGATCGACCCAGAAATTGCCCACGGTTTTGGATGACCGCCGCGAGAACCCTCGGATCAGCGCCATGGCGAGCGCGATGCCGGTGGCAGCCGACACGAAGTTATGCACGGTCAGCCCCGCCATCTGCGACAGGTAGCTCATCGTGCTTTCGCCCGAATAGAACTGCCAGTTCGTGTTGGTCACGAAGCTGATCGCGGTGTTGAGCGCCAGTTCCGGCGCCAGCGCGGGAAAGCCCTGCGGGTTCAGCGGCAGCACATCCTGCAGCCGGAAGATCGCATAAAGCGACACCGACCCGGCGAGACTGAACATCAGCATGGCCACGCCGTAGACGATCCAGCTCTGCTCCACGTCGGGTTTGACGCCGGATGCGGCATAGAGCAGCCGCTCGACAGGCCGTAGCACCGGCGTGAGCCAATTGCGGTCGCCGTTGAATACGCGGGTCATGTAACCGCCGAGCGGCCTAGTCAGCGCGATGACCACGACGCAAAAGATCGCGATCTGCAAAATACCGTTGAAGGTCATGGGAATTTCCTAAAAAGCGCTCGGGTTCCGAGGTTAAAATCGTTCCGGGCGGATCAGGGCATAGACGAGATAGATCGTCAGGCCGGCCGAAACGGCGGCGCCGAGTATGTAATCGAGAAGCATCGGATCATCCTTCACATGCGTTCGCAGGCTGCCAGATAGGCGAGCCCGACGCCGAAAAGGCCCAGGATCAGAACCAGCCAGATAAAATCAAACATGAGCACACTCCGCGTGCAGACCGACCCTGCGGCCCGTCTTCATCAGATAGTCTCTTCAAGCATAAAAATTCGAGATCGGAATTTATCTTTAAATATAAAATATTCATAAAAATTATCGTCAGCCAAATAAAATTACTTTTATTTTATAATTGACTTAGATCATTCTCTTTACAGCTTTTACAAAAAATCCGTTTGCTTGCTATGGATTTTTTATGCACCGCCGTGGCTGCCTAAACGCGTTCGTGCACGCATTACGGTCGGCGTCCCTCAGAAATGTTCTTGAGTGGGCGTGCAGTAAAAACGCAAGGGCGTCAGCTTTCCTGTATGGAAAGCCTCGCAGTCAATGATATGAAATACGTCGCATTAAGCGCTGCTAAGGCAAAATTGCCTTTGATTGTACTGGCACTTTTCTCGTTTCGGAGCACAGCCAATCCATGCCAGCCTACCGGGTCTCCTCCGGCCGGCGCAGTTATGGCATCTTGGTACGGCAAGGAACACCATGGGCAGATTACGGCTAACGGACGGAAATTCGACGAGCATGAATTGACCGCCGCACACCCGACTCTTCCCCTCAACACCTATATCCGTGTCGAAAATCTCGCCAATGGGAAAAGCGTCGGCGTCACAATAACCGATCGCGGTCCAGGATACGGTCGCGGCGTTGATCTTTCAGAAGGCGCTGCCGAAATACTCGGAATGCGGCGTTGCGGATTGGCGCTGGTTCTGGTGACATCGGCCACGAAACAGCGCTGATGGTTTGAGCCACCGCAGCGTTCGGCGATCGTACGACAGCAGCGGACCCGAGGCTAAGATGCGATCCCCCAAAGCGTCATCACTCCACGCCTTCGACCTGGGAAGCTATGACGACGCCCAAGGTCGCCTTGCAATCCGGGCGCCACACCGCGAACCCGAAGCCGCGGCAATCGACCGATTGCTACAGGTCTATGACGTCTCCAACACAACCCGCGAAGAAATCTCGCGTCATGCAGCGAATTTGATATCAGCAGTGCGCGAGCGCGACCAGGCTGCCGGATTGATCGACGCTCTGATGCACGAATACGACCTGTCCAGCGATGAGGGGCTGGTGCTGATGATGCTCGCTGAAGCGCTGCTGCGAATTCCAGATTCAGCAACCCGAGATCTGCTGATACGCGACAAGCTGGCCTCGGCCGATTTCGCGAAACATATCGGTGCCTCGCCTTCGGTGTTCGTCAATCTGTCGACCAGAGTTCTGACCGTTACCGGCCGCACGCTGCGCGCCGCCCAGGAACAGCGCATCTGGCCAAGTCTGCGGGCTCGGATCGGCGAACCGATGCTGCGCAGGGCGATGCTCCAGGCAATGGCTGTGGTCGGGGGACATTTCGTGCTGGGTCGGAATATAGGCGAAGCACTCGACTGGGCACAAGCGGCTGAGAAGGTCGGCTTTCGCCACTCCTACGATATGCTGGGCGAAACGGCGCTGACCGAAGCCGATGCCCAGCGCTATTTTAAGGCCTATGAAACGGCGATCCATGCCATAGGCAAGGCATCGGCGCGCCGCGGGCCGATCGATGGACCCGGCATCTCAATCAAGCTGTCCGCACTGCACCCCCGCTACGAGCTAAAGAAACGCGATCGGGTTCTCCGCGAGCTCTATCCCCGCATACTTGAACTGGCCGAGTTGGCTAAACGCTACGATATTGGCTGCACGATCGACGCCGAAGAAGCCGACAGATTGGACCTTTCGCTCGATATAATCGGTCGATTGATCCAAGCTCCTGAATTGGCCGGATGGAACGGATTGGGTCTCGCAGTCCAGGCTTACTCGAAACGCGCGCTGCCCCTGATCGATTGGCTGATTATGCAGGCTCAGCAGTCCGGCCGCCGGCTGATGGTGCGGCTGGTCAAAGGCGCCTATTGGGACAGCGAGATTAAACGCGCCCAGGAACAGGGGTTGGACGGCTATCCGGTCTTTACCCACAAGGAAGCTACCGACCTGTCCTATCTGGTCGCGGCTCAGCGCATTCTGGCTGCGGGTGATCGTCTTTACGGTCAATTCGCAACCCACAACGCAGCAACCGCCGCAGCCATTGCGGCCTTCGCCCAGGGCCGCACGGATTGGGAATTCCAGCGCCTGCACGGAATGGGCAAGGCGCTGCACGACCTGCTGATCGAGGAAGGCCGGGGCATTTCGTGCCGTATATACGCACCTGTCGGGGTCCATCACGACCTGCTGGCCTATCTGGTTCGCCGGCTGCTCGAGAACGGCGCCAGCGGCTCATTCGTCAACCAGATCGCCAATCCGGCTATTCCAATTACGGCACTGGTGCGTGACCCGGGCGCCGTTGTCGCGAGCCTGCAGCCGGGCAGAATACCGCTTCCGTCGGACCTGTACGGGCCTCAGCGGCTGAATTCTAATGGGTTTGATTTCGGCGACCCCTCCCAGCTGGAAGCTCTTGGCGCGGCGCTCAATAGCGAGCCGCACTGCGACTATGATGCTTGGCCGTTGGTCGGTGGTGTATTCTGTAAGGGAGGTACCGTCCGGACGATCACCAATCCCGCCAACCGCACATTGGTTGTCGGTACAGCACATGAAGCCGGGCCAGCTGACATCGAATCTGCTCTGGCCCTTGCCGCCGCCGCCCAGCGCGAATGGAACGACGTGGCAGTCGAGACCCGCGCCGCCTGCCTCGAGCGTGCCGCAGACCGAATTGAAGCCGATCGCGCCCAATTCATTGCATTGGCCGTCAACGAGGCCGGCAAATGCCTGTCGGCTGCCGTCGCGGAAATACGCGAAGCCGTCGATTTACTCCGGTTTTACGCGGATTCGGCCCGCAAGTCCTTGGCCCCGGTTACGCTTCCCGGTCCGACCGGCGAAACCGACGAACTTGTCTACTCTGGGCGCGGCCTGTTCGTTTGCATTTCGCCTTGGAATTTCCCGCTCGCGATCTTCACCGGACAAGTCGCTGCCGCTTTGGTCGCCGGGAACGCCGTAATAGCCAAACCCGCCGAGCAGACGCCTCTGATCGCCGCACGCGCGGTTCGCATCCTGCACGAGGCCGGCATTGCGCACGGTGTACTCTCCTTCCTGCCAGGCGACGGGGTGTCGGTGGGTGGCACGCTGGTCGCCGATCGGCGCGTGGCAGGCGTCGTCTTCACCGGATCAACCGCAACAGCCCAATCGATCAACCGTGCGTTGGCCGCGAGGGAAGGACCGATAGCGACGCTGATTGCGGAAACCGGCGGGATCAATGTGATGATTGTCGATAGTTCCGCGCTCCTTGAGCAGGCCGTCGCCGACATCATGGTCAGTGCATTCGACAGCGCCGGGCAGCGCTGCTCGGCGCTGCGCTGCGTCTATGTCCAGGAAGAAATCGCCGACGATTTGGCCGCCATGTTGTGCGGTGCAATCGCAGAATTGAGCGTCGGCGATCCGTCGCATCTGGACACGGACATCGGCCCGGTGATCGACGCCGAAGCGCTCGCGGCCCTAAAAACGCATAAGCAGGAGAGCGCCCCCCCCTTCGCCATTGCTGCGCTGAATGAGGCGGACACGAAAAACGGCACCTTTTTCGCGCCCCGCGCAGTCTGGGTCGACTCTATCGCCTCGCTCGCGACCGAGACATTCGGGCCTTTCTTGCACCTTGTACGATATCCGTCAGATCGGCTGGGCGAGGTGCTCGAAGCCATCGACAGCACCGGCTTCGGTCTGACGCTGGGTTTGCAGACCCGAATCGATGAAAATGTGGAGCGCGTTAGGCGCGCCGTCAGGGTCGGGAATTTCTACGTCAACCGGACCATGATCGGCGCAACCGTCGGCACCCAGCCATTCGGTGGCGAGGGATTATCAGGCACGGGCCCCAAAGCCGGCGGTCCCAATTATGTCCGGCGTTTCGCCACCGAGCGCGTTGTCACGATCAACACAACGGCCGCAGGCGGCAATGCATCGCTTTTGATGTCTGCGGTCGATGCAGTTAACTAAACTCGTACGGCCGATTGCTCAGCCGGTCCGCGGTGGAAAGGTAACTGGCATCCGGCTATAGCCGCGAACGTTCGGATTATGGGCCATCTCCAAACCGGATACTTCGACGTTATAGTCGGGTATATTCTTTATGATTTCTTCCAGCACCACACGCGCCTCCAGGCGGGCCAATGCGGCGCCGAGACAGGAGTGCAGCCCGAATCCGAACGCCATATGGTCTCGGGTGGGCTTGGTGATGTCGAATATCTCGCCGGCCGGACAACGGCTTTTGTCGCGGTTGGCCGATATGATGCAAAGCCCGACCTTGTCGCCTGCGTGGAGCATTTTGCCCTGAACCTCGACGTCCTTGGCGACTCTGCGGGCGATAATCTGTGAAGAACCGTCGAGGCGCAGCGTCTCTTCGACCGCGTCCGCGATCCGCTTCGGCTCATCGATCACCAATTGCCGCTGATCGGGATGTTCCCACAGGCGATAGGCAATATTCCCGATAAGCTTGGTCGTGGTCTCGTTTCCGGCAATCGCCAGCAGAATCAATGCGCCGATTACTTCAGGATGGGTCATCACCCCTTCCCGTTCAGCTTTGAGAATAACCGCGAGCAGCCCCTCTCCGGTTGAATTGGCAGCGTGACCGGTCGCAAATTCCTCGAAATATGAGGCCAGGTTCATATAGCCGTCGATGTTTCGTTGCGAGAGCCCTTCCTGCTTGTCTTCCCGCAATATCAGATCGTCGGCCCAGCCCCGGACTCTATCGCGATCCTTGGGCGGGATGCCGGTCATGTTCGAAATGACATCCATCGGCAGAAAACACGCCAAGTCCGCGACCAAATCGATTCTGCCCGACGCCAGGTGCGGCACCATGAGTTGCCTTGTTCGATCGCGAATAAAGGCTTCCAGCGGGGCTAAAGCCTCGGGGGTCATCAGAGGCGAGAAAAGCCGACGGACTTCGGTATGATGAGGCGGATCGGTATTGATGAAGCTGGGATAGGGCAAAGACGCTTCCGCGTTCGCCTCCAACGCCACCAGATTGGCGTTGCTGAAGGTGCGAAAGTCCCGAAAAGCGTTGCGGACATCGTCCCATGTCGTGAATAGCCAGAAGCCGTGATCCTGAACGAAATGGACCGGGTCTTCCTCGCGAATCGCGCGATATCGCGGATAGGGGTCCAGATGAAAAGCATGCTCGTACGGATCGAGTTGCGGCTTGGTCATGTCTGCGCTCTTCCCCATCAAATTCGCCTCATCCAGAAAGTCGCCATCCGAGGCGTCCCGCTCAGGAAAATGACTTCTATCCTCTTTTCTGTCTCGTGCGCAGCCTCTAAGGCTAAGCGCAAGGATTGAGTGACAATCGCCGGGCAGCGGGATAGGCATCGCCCATCGAATTCAAGCATAGGGGAAGTATTATGGACACAAAGCACCTTGTCGATCCTGAGTTGCTGGCGGCATTGGACTTCATGCCGCCGTTCGATCTGTCGGTGGAGATGCTCCCGCAGATGCGGGGCATGATGCTCGAAATGCTGCGGCAGCAACGGGATGCCGCGCCGCCGTCGGACATTATCGTTGAAGAACGGCACATCCCGGGTCCAGCAGGCGCGCCGGACGTACGGGTATTGATTTATTCGCCGCCCGACGTCTCGGGGCCAAAGCCGGGATATCTCCACATCCACGGCGGCGGCTATGTCATGGGCTCGCCGGAAATGTTCGACCTGCAAAACAAGGCGGTGGTCCGCGAGATCGGCTGTGTCGTGGTTTCGGTCGATTATCGTTTGGCGCCCGACACCGCGCATCCGGGGCCGGTCGAGGATTGCTATGCCGCGCTGAAATGGTTCCACACGAATGCAGCTTCGCTTGGTGTTATTGCAGACCGCATCGCCATCGGGGGAGAGAGTGCAGGCGGCGGCTTGGCGGCGGCGCTGGGGCTGTTGGCGCGAGACAGGGGCGAAGTACCCCTCGTCTTCCAGCTCTTGATTTATCCCATGCTCGACGACCGTACGGTGACCCGCAACGACCCGCATCCGTTCGCCGGTGAGTTCATCTGGAATGCGCAAAGCAATCGTTTCGGTTGGCATTCGCTTCTCGGTCAGGAACCGGGATCTCACGGCGTGTCACCCTATGCCGCGGCAGCGCGGGCAGAGAGTGTCGCCGGCCTGCCGCCCACCTTCATCAGTGTGGGCGCACTCGATATTTTTCTCGACGAAGATATCGATTACGCCCAGCGACTGGTCAGTGCCGGCGTACCGACGGAACTGCATGTCTATCCCGGCGCCTATCACGGGTTCGACGTTGCGTTCGACGCCGATGTCACAAAGCGGTTTCGCCGCGATTCCGTGCAGGCCCTGAAACGCGCGCTCACGCGCCCCTGTTGAGGTTCTATTTCACCGCACGGCGCAGATTTTGCGTTACGGCCTCGGCCACCTGTATGGCGCGCCGAGCCGTATCCGCGGGCAAAGTGCTATCCGCAGTCGGCCGAAATAATTCGAGAAAACGATCCAGATCGACAGCTTCGATCGGCAAGCCGAAATGCGGTGACATCACGCATCCGTGGTACCGCTCGGTGCCCAAAAGCGCGCGCGACCAGAAATCCCGCATGACCTGTAGATGCTGATCCCAGTCCTGAATCGCGTTCTCGAATATGGGACCCAACCGCGGTTCGGCGCGAATCCGATCGTAAAAGCTATCGACCAGGCGCGTAACAGCGGCCTCATCGGCCTCATCGGCCTGTGCAATTGCCGACTCCACTTCACGCCTCCAACGGGTAGTCGCGCTCCGGCTCGATGCCGGCCGCCTCGAGAAACTTCCGCAGCCCGGTAACTTCCTCTTTCGACAGGGCGTGGCGGCTATCATGAAAACCGTGCGTATGACCGTTCAGCTTTATGACGATCTGTCCGTGGCCACCGTGCGTGACCTCGCCGCCAAGAGCCTCAACCACTGAATAGGCATGCTTGGGGTCGATATTGCTGCTGATCGGATGGGCAAAAAGACTATGTAATGCGGTGCGCTGCTTGTGGTTCATCGAACGTCTAACTCCTCGAGTTGCTTGTGCATTCGAGAGGGTCGGCCCGTTCCGCGCAGTGATCTATATCAAGGCATTATCAAAGAGACGGCGCCAGGAATCGGCGCCCTGGAGTGTAACCCAAGTCGATGTTCAAGCGACAGTCAGTCCGATTTCCTGCAGCAGCATCGTCGCCTGCGCCTTCGATATCGTGGCCCCTCTGAACAGTGCCGCATCGAACAGCCGCAAACCGCCGAGATCGGCCCCTCTTAAGTCGGCACCCTGAAACCGTGCGCCTTTAAGACTTGCGCTTCGCAAGCTGCATTCTTCGAATATGCATTCGCGGAAATCGACCCCGGCCAATTCGGCGTCGCTAAAATCGAGTCGCTGTAAGGTCATGCGCCGAAACGATATACCCCGCAGATCCGTGCTGATGAGCAGGCTGTCGACGAACTCGAGGCCGAGCGATCTACATTCGGCAAAGCTGGCGCCTGTCAGCTTGGCATGCGCAAAGCCTACAGAAGACAGCGTGGCTCCACGCCAAATCGAATTATTGAAGTCGCCGGAATGGATGACGGCCTCGGACAGGTCTGCAAATGAAAAATTTGCCTTCCCGGCCCGGCAGCCCTTCCACCTGGTTTGGCTGAGCATCGCATCTTTCAGCGATGTCCCGACCAAGCTGCAGCGATCGAAACTAAATTCAGACAGCGAAAGGCCGGAGAAATCGGCTCCATCGAAGACGCAATCTTCGAACAGCATTGCCCCGTGTCGGGAACCGACGATATCCGTCATCTCACGACGACCGATGGTCTGCCCAACGACGGATTTATGGTCAGGAAATAAATTCAAAGTCACGATGCTGAAATCCTACATGATTTGCGGATCGCTACATCGAGAAAACTGGCTTCCCATCCGCGTTCGATTGGAATCCGGATACCGAAACCCTACTGGTCCACCGCGCCCGGATCATCCGCGGTGACAAGACAATCGACCTTTTACCCGAGGGCCATCGTTTCATCATTCTGCTGCGCGAGAACCGGTTGGAGTATGCGATTGCTGGACGGATCGCTGACCGCCGCCAAGCAACCGTAAGGCCTTTAGGTTGGGGATATACTGGACATCGCGATCGGATATGAGATGCGGGATCCGATCATGCGCGGTCGCTCATCGCGTGTCGTTTCGATGCCGGCCGAGCCTACCGATATCTTCGCTATCCGGGAATTATGGACGAGCGCTGAAGCGCCACATTGGCGGGTAAGGCCGGGACTCGACCAGCCGAAGATTACGAAGACGGCGAATGTATCGGAGCTTTCGATTGCGATGACCGGGGCGGTCCGTCCACAGGCGCCGGACCAATATTCCCGCCCCGGGATGTTCGAAATCAGCGAGGCCGCCAACTGGTCCGACGTCTCGGCCCTAATGGCGACTTATTATGACAAAGCGTCGGTGCTAAAGCCGGATTCACCACTTCATGCCGAGGTCGCCCGGATCAAGGACGTATCATCCGATCTCAGGGGCCAGGCGGCCATGGCGCAGAGCCTAGTCGATGACCAAGTCCGCTATCTCTTCTTAGGCATGAACAACGGCGGGCAACATGGGGACAGGACCTGACGGTGGCTTTGGATAACTGCAACGCTTCGATTGGAATCAACTCCGCCTCGCCAGGGAAGTTGGACAGTCGCGCGCTGGTCAACCTTCAGCTCGGTCATCTGGATGAGGCATTGTCTGACTACAATGCTGCGCTCGACAAACGGCCGAAGGTGGCAAATTCACTATACGGCCGTGGTCTGGTGAAGCTGCGCAAGGGAGAGGCATCGGACGGACAGGTCGATCTGGCCGCTGCGCGTGCTATCGATCCTAAGATTGATTCCGAATATGCCGATTACGGGCTGACGCCCTAGACTCTTTCGGCTGATTTTGCGCAACTGCTAGGCTTCCTGGCGGCGAATGCAGCTTGTGGGCTGTCATTCCAGCGTCGGAGACTACTGCGCGAAAGAAGTCTTCGTCGGGATTAGGGAGGGATTTTAAATGGTCAAAGTCAGCCCGGTGCTAAGGCTTAATATGTCGGGCTGCGGCCAGGGGCCGGACCGGGAGCTTGAGGCCGACCGCTTTCAGGCGGCGATCGACCTGGCCGATTATGCCGATAAGAACGGCTTTGCAATCGTGAATGTGGAGGAACATCACGATGTTGCTTTAGGCTGGATGGGTAGCCCGCTCACCATGGCGGCAGCGATCGCGGCGCGGACCAGGCGGGTGCAGATCCGAGGCTCGGCGGTTCTGGTGACCCTCTATGACCCGCTGCGACTGGCAGAGGATATGGCGCTGCTCGACGTGTTGAGTCGCGGCCGCTTCGTGCTTTGCGCCGGCCAAGGCTACCGGCCCAGCGAATATCATATGATGGACCGAGATTTCGCGGCGCGCGGTCAGACGATGGATTTCGTGATCGAAACCCTGCTGAAGGCATGGGGCGGTCAGCCGTTCGACTATCGGGGCATTCAGGTTACTGTTTCCCCCCAGCCTTACACCAGGCCGCACCCACCGCTCCATATCGGAGGCATGAGCAAGGTTGCGGTTCGGCGCGCAGTGCGCTTTGGCTTGCCTTTTTTCCCGGCCCAGCCGAACGCCGAACTTGAGACGCTGTATCTGGAAGAAATGGCGCGCGCGGGTAAGCGGGCCCATCTCGTTATCCAGCGCGAAATGTCGCTCTGGTTCATCGATGAGGACCCGCAACGGGCCTGGACCGAACTCGGCCCCTATTTTCTGAAGGAATCTCAGCAATACTCCAGCTGGCGGCGAACGGGCGTGGACCGCGTCTTTTCAAATGCCAGCGATTCGATCGACGCCCTGAGGGCGACGGGCGTGTATGAGATTTTGACGCCTGATGACGCTCTGGCGCGCATCCGTGCCGCAACGGCGGACTATATGCCGATCGTGCAGCCGCTGACCGGCGGTTTGCCACTGGATCGAGCATGGCGGTGCATAGAGCTATTTGGGGATAAGGTCCTTAAAGGCCTGCCCTGAAAACGCGCCGCACAAATTCAAATACACGGTTTCCCGTATTTTATAGTCCGATACGGATTTCCGCATCAGAAGAAAACATACGTTATTCCGTATATCGCCATCGTATACGGAATAACGTATAGATGAGCGATAAGGAGTGCCAGCTCTTGGAACAGCTCGTCCGCTCGATAGATCAGATCGCCAACGCCGTTCGTCGGCAACGTAAGGCTCTACAACTTACCCAGAGCCAGCTTTGCGAGCGCTCAAGCGTACGGCAGGCCACGATTTCCAGCCTCGAATCGGGGGATAGTGGCGCGCGCCTGAAAACTTTGCTCGATGTCTTAACGGCGCTCGATCTTGAGCTGATCGTCAGAGATCGTTCGAAGGCAGCTAAGATCGAAGATATCTTTTAGTGGCGAAAAAGCAGCAATCCCTCGATGTCGTTCCGAACAGTCGGACGACCGGCCGCCTTACTAGGGAAACCAGCGGCACCGTCGACTTCAGAGATGACCCGGTATGGCTGGAATGGCGGTATGCAATTCCGGTTTCGCTGGCGATGCCTCTGCGCGAAAAGCGCTACGTCGGTGGCGTCATCGCCGCTGTCTTCGATAATCTTATGCCCGACAATCGCGATTTAAAGCGACATATCGCCGAGCGGACCGGCGCTGGAGGAATCGATGTCTTTAGCCTTTAAGACGCGATCGGCAGGGATTGCGGAGCCGCGCTTCAATTCATTCCCGCCGGCTCCGATCCCGGCGATGACGGCGCCATAAAAAGCAGGCCTGTTTCCGCCTCCGAAATCGAAAAGACCATCCTTTCCTTAATCTCAAGCGCGCGCCTCTTGGTATCGACTCAGGAAGTGAATTCCGCGTTTCCATCGTCGGTGTTCAAGAAAAAACCGCTCTGCTTCGCCTCAAGGAGGGATGGGCAATCCCAGAGGGCACCACCGCGGCCACGCACATACTGAAGCCGGCGATCGGCCGTCTGGACAACGGCCTGGATCTCACGCAGAGCGTCGAGAACGAGCATTTTTGCCTGACATTTCTGGCTCAGCTCGGCCTTCCCGCGGCTCAGAGCAAAATCGTCATGTTCCGCAAGACCAAAGCGCCGGTCGTCGAAAGATTCGATCGCATCTGGTCGCAAGGCCGGCTGCTTCGCCGTCCGCAGGAAGATATGTGTCAGACGCTCGGCGTTCCATGGACCCAGAAATACGAAAATGAGGGTGGGCCCGGCATCTTAAGAATCCTCTCCCTTCTGCAGGCTAGCGACGAGGCCGCCGCAGATCGCATTCTGGCTTCTGGGGGCAACGGACGGTCACGCTAAGAGTTTTAGCATCCACCTCTCTTCAGGCGGACGGATCACGTTGATCCCCGTTTACGATGTGCTTTCGGCACAGCCGAATGTCGACATGCGCCAAATTCGTGCGAAGGACTTCAAGTTGGCGATGGCCGTCGGCCAGCAACCGGCACTATGCAGTGAACGCAATCATGCCGCGGCAATATCGTCAAATGGCCGGCACGGCCAGTTGACCTGAGGGAGACATGGATGAAATATTCTCCCAGCTCTTTGCCGAGGTCCCATCTGCATTAGAGCGAACCATCTGCGCCATGCCACAGGGATTCCCGCCGGGTCTGTCCGAATCGATTGTGGCCGGCGTCAACAAGCGGCATCGATTGCTCTTACAAGTCAAACCCGTTTAGCCGTTGGAGATGATGCTTATACAGCCGCTGACCAACATTCTGCCCCTGGACTGGGTATAGCGGTACATGGAACTATTCGAGGATAAGATCTTGAAGCGCCTACACTGAAAGCGCGCCGCGGAAGACAGGAGAGCATTGGATGGCAGACCAACCCGAGCCCCGCCTCAGCCTGATTCTGGATGCCGGGAAGGAGGTTATGCACCTGACCATCCATAGCGGGGAGAAGATGCTGGGCGGCATCATACTGTCAGCCGTGCAGCTAGAGGAGGCGATTGCCGGACTAACCCGGCTGCGCAGCCAAATGACCCCGCCCCTGCCTTCCAGCCTAGCTGACGGAACGCCGGTGCGCGAAATCAAAGGCGCAGCCTATGACTTCGGCGTAGACAACAAGACGCGCGAGCTGATTTTCTCACTCCAGGACAAAACTCTGGGCTGGCTATCCTTTCGCTTTGGCTCCCAACTGCTCGAACGCATGCTCAGGGTCGTCAATTCGGCTAAGAACCCCCTCTCCGATGGGCCCAAGCAGTAGCGCATGCTTGTGATCGATCGAGATATCTGGCTGACCGCCAACCTGATGATCAAGCAGTACGGCGACGGAGCTGAAATCGAAGTCGTCATGCGGGTGGACGAAATGCTCAGGCGCGGCGATTTTGGAGGGCGAGGGGTTTGGCGCAGGGTTCTGGCCGCAGTGCGCCAACCGACGGTCAAGACGGCTATCGGTTCGATGCATTGAACTAGGCCGCGATGAACTGGGCCTATCCTCGTCACGTCGACCGCAAGACACAAATGCCGGACTGGGTGAAAATCCGGTTCGCGCCCCACGGTTCCCATGCCGACGATGTCCTTCACAACAGGTGGTGCCAAGGCAATAGCGCGTCACGAGTGGTTTCGACGTGTCGGGACAGCGGAACCGTCAGAAGAAGCGATCACTATGTTCGTCTTCGGTTTCCACGCGCGCTGGCGCGCAGATCACGTCAACCGCTTTGTGGTCCGAGCCCATTGGGCATATGAATTCTCTGCCAAAACCAGGATGGAATTGGCGCGGGCTGAAGCGCAGAAAAAGAAGGATGCCACGGCTGAGGAGCAGGCGCGTCGCGATATCGAGACGTCGGCGTGGGTCGAATATGAGGCTTGCTGGGACGCCGAACCGCACATTCCTTCGAACACTCAAGTTTCGCTCCCGCCTCGGTCTGCCGGACCGGCTCCAGGCGAAATAAAGCGATTCATATTGTTGAACGCGCGGCTACCAAGACGCGGCGGCAACCCAAAGAAGCGGTAACGGCGGCTGCAACTGGGATCGGACAGTGAGAATATTCTGGCGAAGCGCTCAGATTAAAAAACACGCACTTACCGCGAATACCCCGCGCAGGGAGGTCGGGAGTTTATTTCGGTCACTTGGCTAGGCGAGCAGCGATCAGTTGTTTGACCGATTCTTTCAGCATCGCCGCCTCGGCTGAGGTGATGTGAATTTTGGCATCGTCCATTTTAAGGTGAACGCGGGTGCGCGGGCTGTCCAGCGACCCTTTCCAGCCGATTTCGACGCCGCGGCGGTCAACCGAATTGGGGGAGATGACCCATTCGTCGATGCTTTTCTCGAGCGCGTTGGCCAAATGCACAATGGCGCCGCCGGCCGCCCTCAGTGCGCTGACAGATCGCGCGTCGTGAGGTTCGAACCAGTTGCGGACGATCTCCAATATGGAGGCCAGAGTTTTTAGAAATCCCATTCGTGCATTTTTACCTTTTCTCAGTCTGATTGCACAGGCCGTATAAGTTACATGTCTCTAAATCTTAGTATTTCAGCTCATTCGGGCATTGATGTTTGAAAGCGACAACCTCTGAAATAACGACGGCGAAGGGTGCCGAGCAGACTAAAGAAATTCCAGCTTGGACTTCCACAATCGCGACATAAGCGAGACTACCAGCCCCGAGGGAGCACTTGGTCAGTTTTCGGCCTATTTGGGTATAGATTGCGCCCCAAGGGGATTCGAACCCCCGAGTGCTTTAGTCGTTGGCGATGATCACAACCGAGTGCAGGGGCTGTTTCCGCCCCTGCCTAATATAGGTAGCGCTGCCGAGAATGCGAATTGCATGGGTTTGATCTCGAGCGGAATGCAGACTTGCGGATGATTATCCGCAGTCTGAAAAGTGCATCTCGTGGGTTTTGATAGACCGAAAGCCAGCGCTTAGATCACGATTGTTTTCAGCGTGTCGCTGATGATCCCGCCCTTTGCCTGCCCCTCGTCTGCGCGAAGAGTATGCTTATTTTATATGAGGAATTGGCAATTACCCACCCCCTTGCCACGGGTTTCAATCTCTGAATCTATGTGGACATGGATCGCACTGATTTGCAGCAG
>PLTD01000190.1 GCA_003165335.1 Rhodospirillales bacterium
CAGCATCGGATTCGATTCGCTAAGCTCCGCGACCCTCTGTTTGACACGTGCCAGATCGTGATTCAGCGACCTGGCGACTTCGGCGATTTCCTTTTCGCCATGCGGCAGGAACTCGTGGAGTGGGGGATCGAGCAGGCGGATTGTTACTGGCAATCCAGCCATGATCTTGAACAGCTCAATGAAGTCCTCGCGCTGCATCGGCTCGATCTTCGCGAGCGCCGCCCGACGCCCGGCCTCGTCATTGGCCAGGATCATCTCGCGCACGGCCAGAATGCGCTCGGCATCGAAGAACATATGCTCTGTACGGCACAATCCGATGCCCTCGGCACCGAAGCGGCGTGCGGTCTCGGCATCCAAAGGCGTTTCCGCGTTGGTGCGCACCTTCATCCGGCGCTCTGCGTCTGCCCACCCCATCAAGGTTGCAAAATCACCCGACAGTTCGGGCTGTTTGGTCGGAACAGAGCCCGCCATAACTTCCCCGGTCGAGCCGTCGATCGTCATGATGTCGCCCGCTTTCAACTCACGTCCGCGGACGAAGAGGGTGCCTTCTTTATAGTCGATCCTAATTTCGCCCGCACCGGAGACGCAGGGGCGGCCCATGCCGCGTGCCACGACAGCCGCATGGCTGGTCATACCGCCTCGTGTCGTCAGGATACCCTGAGCTGCGTGCATGCCGTGGATGTCTTCGGGGCTGGTTTCGATGCGGCACAGAATGACTTTCTCACCGCTCTGCGCCATCTGTTCGGCCTGGTCGGCCTTGAACACGATCTTGCCCGATGCAGCGCCCGGGGATGCAGGAAGACCCCGCGCAATCACGTCGCGCTTCGCCTTCGGGTCCAAAGTCGGGTGCAGCAGCTGATCCAGAGCCATCGGGTCGATCCGCTTGATCGCCTCCTCATGGTCGATCAGTCCTTCGCTCGCCATCTCAACCGCAATCTTCAAGGCAGCAGCAGCAGTGCGCTTACCTGACCGCGTCTGCAGCATGTAAAGCTTCCCCTGCTGGACCGTGAACTCAAGGTCCTGCATGTCACGGTAATGGGTCTCCAGAGTGTCGCGCACCGCAACCAGCTGCCGGAAGACCTCAGGCATGGTCTCCTCCATCGCCGGCAAACTCGACTGGTTCGCAAGCTTGCCCGCAATCGTCAAATGCTGCGGCGTGCGGATCCCCGCCACAACATCCTCGCCCTGGGCGTTGATCAGATATTCGCCGTAAAAGGCGTTCTCACCCGTCGACGGATTGCGGCTGAAAGCTACACCGGTCGCGCAGTCTTCCCCCATGTTGCCGAAGACCATCGCCTGTACTGTCACCGCCGTACCCCAGGCCTCGGGAATGCCGTGCAACCGCCGATAGGTGTTGGCCCGAGGGTTCATCCAGCTGCCGAAGACCGCGCCGATCGCTCCCTCCAACTGCTCTTTCACGTCCTGCGGAAAGGGCTTGCCCTTCGCCTCCTCAACGACCTTCTTGTAGCCCCGGATAACCTCCTGCCAGTCCTCAGCCGATAAATCAGTGTCCAGGTTCAGGTCGCCGTCGCGCTTGAAGGTCTCAAGAACATCCTCAAACTCGTGATGGTCGATGTTCAAAACAACATTGCCGTACATCTGAATAAACCGGCGATAGCTGTCATAGGCAAAGCGCGCGTCCCCCGAACGCACTACAAGACCCTCAACCGTCGCATCGTTCAAACCCAAATTGAGAACCGTATCCATCATCCCGGGCATCGATACCCGAGCACCGGAACGAACCGAAACCAGCAAAGGATTGGCGACCTTGCCAAAGCCAGCATCAATCGCCTCTTCAAGCACCCCCATCGCCGCATCGATCTGAACCGACAACTCATCGGGATAGCGATGCTCGTTGGCGTAATAGGCCGTGCAGACCTCCGTCGTTATCGTAAATCCAGGCGGTACAGGAAGACCAAGGCTCGACATCTCAGCCAGGTTCGCGCCCTTGCCGCCAAGCAAGTTCCTCATGTCAGAACGACCGTCGTTCTTCCCGCCGCCAAAACTGTAAACCCACTTGTGAGACCCAGATGCCCCGGGGCTAGCCGACGCGGGCTTCAACCTGCTCATTGACGCTCCATAAAGAACTAATAGTGGCCTACGAAGGAAATTAACTTAAAAATATCCCGCAGAATTTCGTAATCTTATTACCAACTCTCAATTGCATGCACAAGCGGAGGCCGCGCGCATGGTAGAACGCAGACGAAACATTCCAATCTTCGGATGAGAGAACAACGCGGCTTTGCCGCTGGGTCCAAAGGCACAAAAACTAAAATTCCGAAAGCGTGCGTCCCGGTTGCTTATTGCGGGACGATGACGTGATTACGATACGGGCTGTTCGGGGTAAGCTAGCTCATGCTTGGCCCGCCATTCCGGCCCGACATAGTTTATGATGATTGTCCGGCGGATGCCATTGATCGGCCGCCTCTCGAAACTATGCCAGGTATCGGCACCCGGCACGAACAATAGACCCGTATTGAACCGGCAAGGTACGCGCTCAACCAGCGCATGTTCGCCATTGAGCAAATCGGTACCCCAGGATTCGCACTCCGGTCCTTGGGATAAGTAAACTAACAGAGTAATGCGTTTGGCGCCTATATCGGTGTGAGGCTCCAACCAGAAGCCGTCACCATCCATGCAATATTCGATCCTCAAGGAGGACCCACCGAGCTGTGCTCCGCTGAGGCGGGTGATCGTTTCCACCGCTTTGTGTGATTGGAACAGCTCGGCGACAGATCGGCACGCCGGGTAAACCGACTGCTGCTCTGCTCCGAAGAATGTTCGCAAGGAATTGTGCGTTTCGCGTCTGCCCAGCGTGTTATCGATATTTGGAGCCGACAAGGGCAAAGCGGAAAGCGCCAGCGCCAATTCATCAGTGAAGACAGGTGACAGAAGCCAGTGCTGAAATGGCACTGTTTTTACCGTCCCGCCGGCAAAATTGAGCGCAAGCCGATCCGCAGACATGCCTGGGTTTTTCATTCCGGCGCGGCCGTAGGAATGGTAACAGCCGGGCGAAAGCCTTTGATCAAGGCCGAAACGCCATGGCGCAAACGTTCTCTTTGGGCCGCTCTGGCGTCAACCATCCAATTCAACATGACCACGCGGCGAATCCCCTCATAGGGCTTATGACCATGAAATGAATGATCTGAGCGCCGGAAAGCTATTAATGTGCCTTCGGTTGGCGGCACCTCGGCGATCACGTCCTCGATGTTGTCTTTTGAGCGCAAAAGCCGAAGACGTCCTCCAACAGCCTCCCAAGGTTCGTTCAAATAGATCAGGGCTGTAATCAGCTTGGATTCACTGTCGGTGTGGATTTGACCATCTTGAAAGCGGCAACGCCCACGCAGTGTGACGAGCAGCGTTTCCGGCGCGAGATCAACCTTAAACTTTCGCGAAAACGCCAGTCGAACTGAGTCGCTGTTCAAACCATCCAACAGCCGTTTCAACCGTGAATCGAGGCCTCTTTCCCATGCCGGGACTAAGCCGCCGGAGCGAATATCCGGAAACCCGGCGCGCGCCTCCGCCGCCAAATGAGAGTCGATAAATCCCGGTACGACCAGATATTCAAAAGGTTCACGTGTTAGAGGTATGGCTTCGAGCGCGTCTAAGTCGATGTGATCCATTGCGTGAACTCTGGCAAATGTGACCGCTTATATCGAATGGGAATGTCGCGGTGCCCCGTCCGCATCAGCCGGGGCGAGATAGGCGTCAAATAGGGCGGCGATCGACCGAACAAATGATCGACCCGACTCGGTCACCAGGATGCGCCAACCGTCTCTTCTAACGATCCCATCCGCTGTCATCTCGTCTATTTGCCGTATCTGGTCGGCGAAAATCCCGGGGGTTTGCAGGTAAGTCCGGGCTACTTCAGCCAGGTCGACCTCCATGTCACACATCAATCGTTCGATTACCGCACCGCGAAGTCGATCATCGCCCGCAAAGGCCAGGCCCCGACCACAAGGCAGGTGGCCTTCGCTGAGCCGCTGGCGATAGACCAAATTATCGGTGGTGTTCTGAATATAGCCTTGCGGAAGCTGACTTATCGACGAAGTGCCAAAGCCAAGCAAAACCGAACAATTATCGTTTGTATAACCCTGGAAGTTCCGCGTCACCCTGTCACCTTGGTTGGGTTGCGAAAGCGGGTCGTGGGGCAGGACGAAATGATCGAGTCCAACGCGACGATAACCTCTGCCGGTGAGTGCTTCGGCTGCAGCATTTGCCTGCAAAAACCGTTGATTCGGCCCCGGGAGCGATGCTTCCGGCAGAAGCTTCTGATGTCGCTTCATCCAGGGGACGTGAGCATAGCCGAAGAGAGCTATCCGGTCCGGCTCAAGGTCAGCCGCGCGCTTGACGGTATCGACGACGCTCTGGACCGACTGAAACGGCAAACCATAGAGCAAATCGAAATTGATAGTCCCGATGCCAGCCTGCCGCAGCAAGCGAACAGCAGCCGCAACCAAGCCATAAGATTGCGTGCGGTTGACCGATTCTTGGACAATGGGATCGAAATCCTGAACGCCCAGGCTTGCCCGGTTGATGCCCAATTCCGCGAGTGACAAAGCGCGTTCGTCCGTCAATGTCCTCGGGTCGAGCTCGATGGAGTGGTCGAGTTCGAGGTCGAGAGAAAAATTGCGGTTAAGTGCCGCCATGATCAGTTCCATCTCTGGTGCACGGATCATGGTCGGTGTACCTCCGCCCCAGTGCAAATGTCTGACATGCGGACGATGACCGATAGCTGCGCCGATCAAGTCGATCTCACGGATCAGACTGTGCGCATATTCAATGACGGGTTCTTTGCGATTGATGACGCTCGTATGGCAACCGCAATACCAACAAAGTGAATTGCAGAACGGGATATGAAGATAAAGCGATATAGGGGCGTCGCTCGGCAGAACTGCGAGCCACTGCCGAAAAAGCCGGTCGTCGCTGAGGGGCTGAAAATGGGGCGCGCTCGGGTAGCTGGTATAGCGGGGAAGTCGACGGTCGTATTTGGCAATCAAATCCAGTGGAGCGATTGCCGAGGCCATAACCAAGGGATCAGGCGATTGAATTGCGGTCATTAATTTTGGCTTCAAGGATCCGGCGGGAATGTTGAAGTTAATTCTAGCCGCTGGAGACAATTTCAGGCTTGATTCAGATCAACGCGATTTGCCGAGTTGCCTCTGCCAGAAAGGATTTCATGATTTTCTTATGGCGGCGGATCGTCATAAAGAATTCTGGTCGCTGCGCCTTCAAGGTCATCAAACTGTCCATGTTTGAGCGCCCAAAGGAACAGTATCAATCCGCCGGTGCCGATTCCAACACTTGCAGCGACCATATACAATATCACGGTCATGCAGTTCCTCCGCTTACCCTGAAGCTATTAAGGACTACGACTAGTGAGGAACTGGACATCGCGATCGCGGCGATCAGCGGTGTTACCAACCCTGCGATGGCGAGCGGGACCACGAGCAGATTATAAAGTAAAGCCAGCGCGATGTTCTCCCGAGATATTCGGCGGGCGCGGCGTGCGCATATGATTGCGTAGCGGATGGGCGTTAGCCCCATACCCTGAAATACGATATCGGCGGCATTCTGGCTGATATCCGCCGCATTCGAAGGCGAAATGGAGACATGTGCCGCAGCCAGTGCGGGCGCATCGTTGAGACCATCTCCGACCATGAGGACATGCTGCCCGCCGATGCGCAGGGCCTCTAGTGTAGCCACCTTATCAGTGGGAGTTTGGCTAGACCGCCAATCTTTAATGCCTAGCGACTCAGAAACCTCCTTTACGACCTCGCTGCTATCCCCTGACCTCAAAACGACATTAAGTCCGTCCCTGACCAACCAGTCCAGAACGTCGGGGGCATCGCTCCTCAAGCGATCGGAAAACGTAAAGCAGATCGGAGGGGCATCGCCACGCGCAAACCAAAGTTCGGGTCCTGCTGGCAGTTCGGTGCGTGTGACATGACAGAATTTGCGCGATCCCAATCGCATCTGCCCGCATGCGATGCCTTGCCCCGCTTCCTCGGTTGCATCAGCGAAGTGTGATAGTTTTGCATTTCTTTGAGACGCTGCTCGGACTAGGGCGACGGCAAGGGGGTGACGGCTCGATTGAGCAAGAGAACCCGCCAGCGTGAGCCAATCCATTTCGAATTGCTCGGGATGATTAAGCTCCAGGACGCCCTCGGTTAGGGACCCGGTCTTGTCGAAAACTACCGCGTCAATTTCCGCAAGACGATCGAGCGCCGTCGGATTTTTGATGAGAATTCCGCGCCGCATCAATGAGCCGGACGCGATGATCTGCACAGCTGGAACTGCTAGGCCGAGCGCACAGGGACAGGTAACGATTAGAACCGCAACTGCATTAGTCAGTGCTGATTGCCAAGATGCATGGAGGAAAGCCCACCAGAAAATGAAAGTAAAGAGCGCCCCCATGCCGACGGCAGGAGCGTAGTATTTTGCAATGCGGTCGGCCAAGACCACAAATCGTCCGCGACGCGATTCAGCTGCTTCCACCAATCGCGCGATCTCGGCCAGGAGCGTGTTATCGCCGACGGACACCGCCCGGATAGTCAGGGGTTGAGTTAGGTTGACCGTGCCGGCGAACACTTGATGTCCTGGCACAGCGCAAACGGGTACGGATTCTCCGGTGACTAAGGAAGTATCTAATTCGGACTCCCCATGTTCAACGATACCGTCGATCCCGATCCTCTCCCCGGCTGCGACCAGAATCTGCGCGCCGGGCGGGGCCATCTCGGGTCTGCAGGCAACGACGCTTCCGTCGGGCTTTAGCAACATGACGGCCCGACTGCGCAGAGCTAGCAACCCTTGGACGGCCGATTGAGCATGACCGCGGGCTCGGTGATCGAGAAAGCGCCCTATCAGCAGAAAAAACAGGAGCATAACGGCGCCGTCAAAATAGGCGTGAGTTGCCCCATTCACCGTCTCGACAATACTCATTGCCGAGACGAGTATGACCCCGATACTAATCGGAAGGTCCATATTGGATCGTCCGCTCCGCAGCGCTGAGAGAGCCGACCCAAAGAAAGGCTGGCCGGCATACGCGATGGCCGGCAAGGCGATTAGCGCCGATAACCAATGCAACAAGTTGCGGGTCATCGGGCCCATCTCTACCCCAGACCACAAGCTAACCGAAAACAGCATCACGTTGGCGCTAGCAAATCCGGCTACCGCTAGAGCCCTGAGAAGTCTACGGCCGGTTTGATCTTCCGCTCGTGCAAGACTGGCCGGGTCGAATGGCACAAGCCTGTAGCCGAGACGCTCTACGCTCGCAGCAAATCGGTTTCCGTCAGCGGCTTCGCCCTTCCACTCTAAATGTAGGCGGCGGCTTCCTATACTAACCCGGCCAATCAATAAGCCCCGATCGTGTGCTAAAACAGATTCGATCAACCACACACAGGCTGCGCAACTCAGACCATCGACCATGAGATCGAGCGAAATCTTTCCATCGGTGGCTACTTGCGTATAGGCGGCGACGTCAACGACGGCCGCATTATCGGCAGGCCTCAATCCTTGTTCGCCTGAGGCCGCTCGACGCAAAGAATAGTATCGATCGAGGCCCAGCCCACGAATGACGTGGTACGCCGCGGCGCACCCGTTGCAGCAAAACTGCGCTTCACTCCCTTTGTCCTTGGCGCTTACCCTCAACTGTTCGCCGCAATGGGCGCATAGTTTGTCGGTGCTGCTTGTAGCGGGGGCATCGAAAGCGAAATCAACGGTCGTCACGACACAAAAAGCCGCCGGGTTGTGTGAAGTGATCCAGTCTTGCCGCGAACTTGAAGATGGAGATCCCAATTGCCAACTTCCGGCAGCTTCACAATAGCCTCGAAATGCCCCGTTGCCGTCTCCTGGAATGTCAGAGGCACCGGAACCTCCATTCCCATCGGACGCAGTAAGGAGCCGCGGATATCGGTGGCTCCCCCGGATCCGGGTTGGTCCCCCACAACCACGGTAATGAGCACTTTGCCGTCATTCATATGCGCGGTTTGCGCATCGACCTTCCACCCCAGAGATGCTTCCTGTTTAGTCTGAGCAACTACGCGATTGTAGTCATTGCCTGTATCGAACGGTGTTTCGGTTACGACACCGGTCCAGGAGCGCGATGCTTCTACTGCGAGAAGGGCGTTGACGGCCGCGACTACAACAAAGGCACCGACAAAGGCCCAGGGGATCCAACCGCTACGCTGCCGCGTCGTCGCTTTTTGCAAAGTCGGTGCCATTTCAATTAATCCTTGGATGGTCGCGTGTTTCTGGCCCTTCGAAGACCGTGGTCCCCTCAACTCGGCGGCTATGCTCGCTATCGATGAGCTCAAAATGTATCGGGGTGGTTGCAGCTTGCAGTATGTCGCGGGGCGCTTGAACGAACATCCTGAAGGTGGCGACTTGATTTGGCTGAACATCAAGCCATTCCAAATTAGGTCCCTCGGTGCCGATCCGCAATGTTTCGCCTTTCAATCCGCCAACACGCACTTCGTAGCGCGCCGGATTCATCGTTCGGTTCTCAATTCTGACTGTGTAACCGTTCCGAATGGCCCCATTGGAAAGGGTTACGTAATTCGGAGTCCTGTCGCGTTCGATCGACAGATCAACGCGGGTCCTGATAAGCGTTGCTGTACCCAGTATGATGAGCACAACCGACACGAGTGTAGCGTACATTAGAGTCCGCGGGCGAAAGAGCCGGTAGGTCAGCATCTCTCCTTTGGTCGCGGCAGCAAGTCTGGTTGCTGTGTCCCAAAATATTAGATTCTTTGGGCGACCGACCTTTTTCATCACATTGTTGCAAGCATCAACGCATAAGCCGCATCCGATACACTCCAGTTGAATCCCATCTCGGATATCGATGCCTGTTGGGCATACTGCGACGCAGCGGTAGCAATCGACGCAATCGCCTCGTCCATTCCAGCTGTCTCCAGCTTTGTGCCGTCCGCGGGATTCGCCGCGCCAACTGCGATAACTCACCGCCAGTGTTTGGTCATCGAACATGGCTGACTGAAAACGCGGCCATGGGCACATAAAGGTGCAGACTTGCTCACGTGCCCAACCAGCCAGTAGATAGGTGGTGGCCGTAAAGAGCCCTATAAAGAAATATGTAGCCACCTCTGCTTCGCCGTGCAGGAATTCATGCACGAGAGATGGTGCGTCGACATAATACAAAATCCACGCGCCGCCGGTCGAGAAGGCGACCAGAAGCCATAGCGCATGTTTCGTGGTTTTCCGCCACAACTTGTCGATGCCCCAAGGTTGCGCGTCGCGTCGCCGACGGTGATTGGCGTCGCCTTCGATCATGCGTTCAATCCACATGAAAAGGTCAGTCCAGACGGTCTGCGGGCAGAAGTAGCCGCACCATACTCTGCCGAATAGAGATGTCACCAGGAACAGTCCAACGGCCGCTAGGATAAGCGCGCCGGTCAACAGATATATCTGCTGCGGCCAGATCACTATTCCGAACAGATAGGCTCGCCGCCCCGCGATATCGAGGAGAATTGCCTGATCAGGCAAGCCAGATCCGCGATGCCAACGCACCCAAGGAACTAGATAGTAGAAAGCAAGACACGCTATTAGCAGCGCCGACTTTACCCGTCTGATGGGGCCGTTGACGGAGGCCGGATAAACTTTGACTCGATCCGCGTAATTCTGACCGTCGACGGCTGCGAGGCGTGCCGCTTCCGCCCTGATGTGCGCGGGTTGGGCCTTCTCGTTAGTCGCTTTGGAAGCTAATGCGGTCATAGTCTGGCGTCACTCGCCCCCGCCCAAGCCGTGGACGTAGAGCGATACCATTTTGATTTCCACGTCATCTAATCGCTTGGACCAAGCTGGCATCACTCCCTGCTTGGGGAGAGTCACCTGCTGTTCAATGGCGTCCTTGGTACCTGCATAGAGCCAGATTCCGTCGGTCAGTGATGGTGCTCCGAACTGCCGGTTTCCCTGACCGTTCTGACCGTGACAGACAGCGCATTGCTCGCTGAAAATGGCATTGCCGCGCTTGCTCGCGTCCGAAGGCGGGTCGAGGCGCGCAAGCGTCCGAACATGCGCTGCGACATCTGCGATCTGCTGTTCATTGAGTATCTTGTCAGCGCCGAAGCGCGGCATTTGGGACATCCGAGTAGTCGGGTCGTCGAGTGAGCGGATCCCATGCTGTATCGTTTGGTAAATGTCTGCACGTTTCCCGCCCCACAGCCATTTGTCGTCTGCCAGAACCGGAAAATTCGGGCGCCCTGATCCGGCCGCGCCATGGCAAACAGCACAATTGTTGGCGAAGATTGCCTTGCCGCCGGCGACTGCGTATTCGCTCATTTCTGGATCCGCCGCTACTTGATCCAGAGACGATGATGCGATCCTCTGGCGAATATCCGCATGTTCCGCAGCGGCGGCGCGCACTTCTTTGTCAAGCTCTTGACGTTGCGAGTAATGAAGAATGCCGTGAAAATATCCGTGGATTCCTGGAATCGACGGATAGAGTGCGCTCCAGACGACTGCGAACAGAATGCATGCGTAAAAGGTGTATAGCCACCAACGGGGTAGCGGTGTGTTGAGCTCCTTTATGCCGTCCCATTCGTGACCAGTGGTATCTTGCCCAGATACCGCGTCTTTTTCGATTTTCGTCGGCATGATTAACCTTCGTCTTCCAGGGGAATGCGAGCGAATTGCTCCATCGAGCTTTTGCGCGACGGTGCGTAAACCCAGACGCCCAGTAGTACAAAAATTGCCAGCATGGCGAGAATGGAGTGCGCCTGGAACCAGTGCGCAGCATCGATAAGCACACTCATTGCTTTAATTCCTCGACGCCGACGTCGCCGAATTTCACCATCGTCCCTAAGACCTGCAGATAGGCGATCAGCGCGTCGAGTTCAGTGGGAGAATTCGGGTTGCCGGTTGCGCTGCCGATCGAAGCTCCGGGATAACGTTTCAGCAGAGGTGCGACGTCTCCTGCTGGGTCAAGCTGAGCCAATACATCCGTTTTGGCGTTATCGAGCATTGCCTGATCGTAAGGCACACCTGCTATCCGGTTAGCCTCGAGATGTAGCCGGATATCGTCATACTTTAGGGGGTGCCGCCCAAGGAACGCATATGACGGCATAATCGATTCAGGCACGACCGACCTGGGGTCCGTCAAATGCTGGACATGCCAGTCATTTGAATACTTGCCGCCCACCCGGGCCAGATCTGGGCCGATGCGTTTTGAACCCCATTGGAAAGGATGATCATAGAGGCTCTCAGCTGCCAGGCTGTAGTGGCCATAGCGCTCAACTTCGTCGCGGAACGGCCGGATCTGCTGGCTATGGCAAAGATAACAGCCTTCGCGCAGATAAATGTCGCGACCCGCCAACTCCAGCGGTGAATAGGGTCGTACACCCGAGACCCTTTCGATAGTTGTCTCAATGGTGAAAAGAGGCACGATCTCCACGATGCCGCCGATGGCCACCACCAGTAGGGTCAGAGCCATCATCAGCGTGACGTTTTTTTCGATGAATTCGTGACGGAACTTCATGATGACTCAGGCTCCGACGACGGCGAGGCGGGCGTTAGTCTGCGAGGTCGAGCCTTGCGCCACCGTCTTCCAAATATTGAAAATCATGATCAACCCACCTGTCAGGAACAGCACGCCGCCCAGCAGCCGGATGACGTAGAAGGGATGGACAGCGACTACGCTCTCGATGAATGAGTATTGGAGGAAGCCCAATCGATCGAAAGCCCGCCACATCAGGCCTTCCATGATCCCGGCCACCCACATCGATGTGATGTAAAAGACGATTCCGAGCGTCGCGATCCAGTAATGCCAAGAGACCAGCTTCTGGCTGTACAGAGCCTTCACGTGCCATAGGCGGGGTACGAGCCAATAAATTGAACCATAACAAATGAATGCAACCCAGCCGAGCACGCCCGAGTGCACGTGTCCGATTGTCCAGTCCGTGTAGTGAGAGAGCGCATTGACTTGGCGGATGGACATGACGGGGCCTTCGAAGGTCGACATGCCGTAGAATCCGACAGCTGTTACCGAGAAGCGCAGGCCAGGATCGGTGCGCAGCTTGTCCCAGGCACCAGACAAGGTCATCAGGCCGTTGATCATGCCACCCCAGGATGGCATCCAAAGCATGATCGAGAAAACCATGCCGAGAGTCTGAGCCCAGTCGGGCAAAGCCGTCCAATGCAGATGGTGCGGTCCGGCCCAGATATAGAGAAAGATCAGCGCCCAGAAGTGGATAATGGATAGACGATAGGAATAGATCGGCCGCTCAGCGGCCTTGGGTATGAAGTAGTACATCATTCCCAAGAAACCGGCGGTCAGAAAGAAACCGACGGCATTATGACCGTACCACCACTCAAGAAGTGCGTCCTGCACGCCGGCAAAGTAGGAATAGCTCTTCGAACTGTACCAGGCGACGGGAATCGCTACGTTATTGGCCACGTGCAGCATCGCGATCGTGATGATGAATGCTAAGTAGAACCAGTTAGCCACATATATGTGGGGTTCCTGACGCCGCATCAGCGTGCCGACAAAGACGATCAGATAGCTGACCCAGACGATAGTCAGCCAGATGTCGAGGTACCATTCCGGTTCGGCGTATTCGCGGCCCTGGGTCGCGCCGAGCAAATAGCCAAGCGCGGCGTTTATGATGAAGAAGTTATATCCCCAGAAAATGAAATCCGGCAGGATCGTTCCGCCAAATAACTTCGCGCGGCCGGTTCTTTGGACCACCCAGAACGATGTGCCAATCAGGGCATTGCCGCCAAAGGCGAAGATGCCAGCCGAAGTATGCAACGGGCGTAGCCGGCCAAAGTTAATATATTCACCGAAATTCAGCGAAGGATACGTTAACTCCGCAGCAATCCAAATACCTGCGAGGAATGCCGCGATCGACCAGAACAGGGCGGCAACAATAAATTTTCGTACAATTGCGTCATTATAGTCGACCGGAACTCGAATTGCCTCAACCGGTTGCTCGAATGTCCCCATTGAGGGTGTAAGACTAGTCATCTTTCGAGGTCCTATGCTGCATTATTGGATCTGTCGCGGCCTGGGGCCGCTGCTTTGATCAAACCATCCGATGCCTGCGCACGGTCGATGGCGTCATAGTGTGCTCGGACAAGGCCGAAGATGTAGGCAACGCCGAAGATCATTAGGGCGTAACCAAAAGCGAGCATCGGGTCGTCACTGGCGTTGGCTACGAGGAGTGCGCCGAGGATGGCGAGAACAAGCATCACTAAGCCCATAACAATGCGGGCACCTTCTTCTGGGTCTGTCATCTTTTGAAGTCCGTTTAAATGTGATTGGCAAGAACCGGCAATACAGAGTCGGGCAGCGAAACTAAGTCGCGATAAGCGTGCCAGGATGCGTAACCCAGCAGGGGCATCACCACGATCAGCGCCACGAAGCCGGTGGCGAAGCTGAGGAATGTGGTTCCTGCAATGATCGAAGCCCAAAGCGCCATCGGGACGCGATTTGCGGAAACAGCGGAGCAACTCGTCGCAATAGCCGAAAAGACTCCGACATCGCTGTCGATCAACATAGGGATCGAAATAACCGAAACGATGAAGGTGATTGTTGCGAGCACCCCTCCGATTGCGGTTCCGAGCAGCAAAAAAATGAAGCCTTCCTGCGTTCGCAACAGCAGGTCGACAAGCCCGGCGAAACCAATGGGGACACGCGCGAAGAAAAGGACAAAAAGAAGGGTCGCGATGCGAACCCAAACGATATGGATAAGCATCAAGAATATTCCCATCAGGCCGATTTGGTCGCCGTTTCGGCCAACCGCGCTTGCGACCATACCGACACTGATGGTTTGACCGGATGAAATGGCACGGCTGATTGCGTAAAGACCAACGGCCAGCCAAGGGCAAACTAGGGCAAATCCAGCGAGCATGGGCAGCAACAAGGGCAATCGTTCAACACTATTCAGCGTCGCTACTATCGCCAGACTAATGAAGGCGATCACTCCGCCATATGCGAGACTCACCCGTGGAGCCCGCCTGAAATCCTGCCATCCTTCGGCTAACCAATGCCAAGGCCGTTCGGCTGGGATCCGGTGCAATCTTGGGTTTAGGCCGAGGGAGCCGTACCTGCTGTCTGGCGATAAGGTCGTCATCAAGTGAAATCTAGACAGCTAGGTCTGGTGACGGCTTTGACCCATCTCAATGAAGGCTCATTTATTTATTGCGACACAGATCACCCAATCGAGGGAGACTAATTTCCTGTGCAGATGCCGACAGATCTTTCGACACTGGCGTCGCTGTGCGGTGGTGCTTGGAGTTTATCTGCGGGCAGCGCTCCACTGCTGATTGCGATGTTCGTCGCGGGTGCGACGGGTAGCGTCACGCACTGCGCTTTAATGTGCGGGCCCCTTGTGTTGGTGCAGGTAGCGGCCCTTCCGGTTTCAGGCTGCGCGCGGGCAAGGATCGTTGCAGGGGCTCGATTTCCCTATCATCTCGGTCGATTGATATCTTACGGGTCGCTGGGCACGTTGGCCGGTGCGGCGGGGCGAGGATTCTCCCATCAGCTTGCGGGCGGCGCGGAGAGTGCGACTATATTTTTGCTTTTGGCCGCGATTGTGATGGCTTCGGTCGCTTTTCGATCCGGCCGCCCTACCCGTGCGGGATTTCTATCCGCTTGGATCGCCCGGAAGGCCAAATCGTTCCTCGGTGGCGGTTGGTGGAACGGAATTCGTTTGGGCGTTGTACTTGGCCTGCTGCCATGCGGGTTGCTTTACGCTGCATTATCCGTCGCCGCGTCGACAGCCAATCCCATGGCCGGTGGGACGGCGATGCTCGCCTTCTGCATTGGGACGATGCCGAGTCTTGTGTCAATTGGCACAATTGGCCGTTCGCTAGGATTCCATCTGCCTGCTAGATTTAGTTCAATGCCGATTGTGCTCAACGCAACCTTGCTGGCACTGCTGGCCTGGCGGGCATGGATGGCGACTTAAGCACGCTCATTTTGATGCCAATTTCGCGTAATTGTCTGTGTGAAGTCCCGAGAGGTTTGGCGCTTGTACGGTTCAGATGCCGCCCTAATCGCAATGCCAGCGATTCACTGGCGGTGCTGTCGGTCCAATGCGAACTTGTCTCCATTTCTCGTAGTTGGGGCAAGGGAGGCGAGCCCATGAGGCGAGCGCCGTCCACTCAGCCAAGGCGCATCTCGCCGTTAATCTTCACCAAGACCTCGTCCAAGTGCCAACGCCGGCGCGTTCGAGCCCTCATCCGGTCAACCCGCTTCTTGCGGATCTCGGCGGCGAACATCGGACCAAATCGGTTCCACCACAGCCGCACCGCCTCGTTACTAATGCCGATCTCGCGTGCGCGAGAAGAGTTTCAACATTCGTCAGCGACAGCGGGTATTTCACCTTGATCATCACGACGTGGCGGATCACTTCGGTCGGGCTGTTAGAATACCGGAAAGGGCTTTTCATTCAGCGAAATAAGCCGCTTCGATCGCGTCGATCAATTTGGACTGACAAAGGTAATATAAAGACTCTCGGCATGCAGCGCAGATCATAGGCGGTTAAAGCGGGCGGATCGGTGGGGTCTATCCGCCCTGTTCGACGGGGTGCAGTGTCACCGGCAGGCCGGAGAAGCGCGGCATCCCGGTCAAGATATCCACGTCGGTCGTGCTCGTCAGTTGGTTGACATTATAGCTCCCGGACCAGCCGTGCGGCACCGACATCACGCCAGGCTGCAACGTCGGATCGATATGCAAGATACCGCGAAGAGATCCGGAGGAACTGCGCACGATTGCCGTGTCGCCGTCGCGCAGGCCGGCATCGCCTGCATCCTTGGCACTGACCATAATGCCCGGACTGTCTCCGTCTTCAAGAAAGCGCGAGTTGATGTGATGGCGCTGGCGCCTTGGTATCAGTACCAGCGCGGCAGGGGCGGCCATCGCCTGCAATTGGTCGACTAGCTCGCGCGGCGCCAGTCGCCACCCGCCCATCTTGTCGACATGGCGCTGCAGCCAACCGATCGCGACGGGTTCGGATATAACAAGTTCGCCATCGCGCAACGCGTCCAGCCCGCGCCGAGCCTGGCTGGCGATACGGGCCAACAGGTCGTCGTCGGTAGCCGTGTCGGGGTCTAGCCCTGGCAGGAACTCGACGCCCAGTCGCTTGCCCAGCTGGGCAAGGATCCACCAGAAGGAGCGGCGCTGGCCGACCGGTGTTACGGCCGCCGGTGTGTATTGGGTAGCAACCCATGGATAAGAAATGTCGGTGGCGTAGGGCAAGTCGGCGCGCTCAAGCTGATCCTTCGACGGTAGCAGGTGCGTCGATATCGCCGTCGTCTCGTTGGCGATGATGTCGATCGTTGCGAGGACGTCGAGGGTCTTCAGCGCTGCGACCGTCCGTTCGGTTTCGGGCATGCAGGCAACAAGATTGCCGCCGAAATTCAGCACTGCTCGCAAATTTCCGGCTTCGATCTCATCAGCCATGGCGGCGCACGGATATTCGCCCATGACGGTGCGAAGTTCCGGCCGGCTCGCGGGTCCTTCGCCCCGCCAGCCTTCGGGTGGCGCCGCCGGGATTTCGAGCCGGTCGATCTGGGTGAGGAAGCCCGGATTGACCCAGGCCCCTCCTTCTCGGTCGAGCGAACCGGTCACGATCATCAGCGCCCAGCTCAGCCATTGGGTGACATTGGCGGCGGAAGACATCGAGATGCCCGTGCCGGTCTCGACCGCCAGCCGTCCAGCGCGGCGGATGGCGGCAAGCAGATCGTAAAGTTCTTCCGCTGCAATGCCGCTGATTGCCGTTGCACGGTCGGCAGTGAACGGCTCGACGGCCTGGGTCAGTGACCCGACATGCTGCGCGTGGTTCGCCAGGTAGTCCCGGTCGGCGCCATCGCGTAGCAATTCCCTGATCAGGAAGGCCAAGATCGCATAATCGCTGCCATGGCGCGGGGTCAAATGCCGGGTCGCACGCTGTGCTGTCTCGCTCCGGCGGGGGTCGATGACCCAGACCTCGCCCTGCTTCAGCATCTCGCGCAGACGCACGGCTGGGCTGTTGAGCATCGAGGTATGGCCATGCGACACCAGCGGATTAGTGCCGATATAGACCACAAGGCGGCAATGGTCGAAGTCGGGCCGGGACATCTGTCCTGGTATGCCAGCCATCATTTCCGAGACCAGCATTTTTGAGATCACGTCGATCGTCATGTCGCTATAGATCGACGGGGTCCCCAAAACGCCAGGGACCGAGCGGGCCATCAGATAGCCGCCAGCGTCCATATATCCACCACCGCCCAGGAAGACGCCTACTGCGCGCGGGCCAGATTCGTTGATGATCGTGCGCAGCTTATCCGCCAGGTCATCCAGTGCGCGATCCCAGTCTACTGGTTTCAGATTGCCGTTGAGCCGGATTTCCGGCGCTTCAATGCGATCAGGATGGTGATGGGCCTGGGGTAGCGCGCGACCCTTGGAGCATGAATAGCCAAGCGTCAGCGGGTTATCGGTGTCCCCGCGCACGCGCAACACCTGGTCGCCGTCGACTTCCACGATGATGCCGCAGGCGGAGGTGCAGACGCGACAGAAAGACCTTGTCTCGGTGATCGCCATTTCCCCGTCCTCCAGCTGATCCGATTTTCATGAAGAATAGGCGCCGAAACATTTTGTACAAAATCTTTTCTCGCTTACGATGATCCACAATAAATAGGGCGGTCGTTGGCGAAGATCGCGCTCATTGGGCGGGACAATTTGGAAATGCCAGATTCAGGGGTCGCTGTTTTATCGGATCCGCGCGAAGCGCGTCTCGTCGATTGG
The DNA here is from genome assembly GCA_003165335.1 of Rhodospirillales bacterium. Taxonomy (GTDB): domain Bacteria; phylum Pseudomonadota; class Alphaproteobacteria; order BOG-932; family Roseiterribacteraceae; genus BOG-932. The sequence goes on from PLTD01000190.1 coordinate 17,744, forward strand.
GTCGCGGCTGAGCTTGGTGCGAAGACGGTCTCTATCGAGCGTCAGGCGCGTTGGCGTCCGTGCTGGTTCATCGTCGCCGAACGGGATGGGACGATCCTGCGCATCTATGTGCGGGCGCGGCGCGAGCAGGAAGATCTGACATTCTTTCCGCTGTCTCATGAGGCGGAGATATTGCGGACGTTCAAGCGGACTGGAATCCCTGCGCCCGAAGTATACGGAATATGCCCGGACCCGGAGGCAATCGTCATGGAATGGGTCCCCGGCCGACCGGACTTGGGGACAGTTGAGGACCCGACGGAACGCCAGGAAATACTGCTCGATTTCATCACCTGGCTTGCGCGGGTGCATGATTTGGACATCGGCGAATTTCGCGATGCCGGACTGCCGCCGGCTGTGGGCCAAGCCGTCACCTTCGGCTTGTTCGACCGCTTCGAAACGCTGTATCGTAACGCGAAGAAACGCCCCGAACCCGAGGTCGAGTTCGTTATCGGCTGGTTGCGCCGCAACCCACCCGCACCGCTCTCGCGATCTCATTTTATCACTGCCGATTCGGGGCAGTTCCTGTTCGACAAAGGACGGGTCACCAGTCTGCTCGACCTTGAGCTTGGCCATTTCGGTGATCCGGCATTCGACCTCGCATCGTTGCTGATGCGCGATCTCAGCGAATCTCTGGGCGACCTCAACGCCGCCTTCCGGCACTATGCGGCTATGAGCGGTGCGCCGATCGACCCGCGCCGCGTGGATTACTATACCGCGCTATGGGGAATCATGACCCCGATGTCGATTTCGGCTTTGGCCCGCGACCCGACACCTGAACTCGATCTGCGGATGTATCTGGAATTTCTATATGTGCTGTCGCGCATTCCACTCGAGGCTATCGCACGCCTCACAGGCACAGCGCTGGAGCCAGTGCCGCCGCTTCCGGACTGTCAGCCCTCCTCGGCCGTGGCCGCGGCTCTGGCGGCCGCGACCGGGGCATTGGATCATCTGCCTCCAACCACGGCAATACAGGGATACCGACATGGCTGCGCGGTTGAAATGGCGCATTATCTGGCGCTGCTCGCCACCACTGAACCTGCCATTCTAGAAGCGGAAAAAGGCGAGGTGGCGGCACTTCTCGGCCGGGTGATCGAAGATGAGACTGAGCGCGATACCGCCCTCGAGCAGTTCGTGCTCAAGGCTGATCCGTCGATGGATGCAGAACTCGTGCGCTTCTTTCGTCGTCGTGTTGCACGACGACAGGCCTTGCTGGGCACGGAATACAAGATTTTTAAACGCCAAGAGATGCAAGCCATCGACTGGCCGACTTGAGCGTTAGGCCTTAATCAGCCCTGGCTAAATTTGGTCTTCAGGATCGGCATCGACCCGGATGGCGGCATACGCAGATCTGCCACAGGACCGATCAGGGCAAAATACCGCTACCACGAGTACAAATCGTCGGCTACTCCTCATTCGGTGGCTCGGATAGACGCTCCATATTGGGAATGTCGGTGCAGACAACATTTCGCAATTGCGGGTAAGTTCACACATAGGGAAAGATCATGTCCGGTTGCCCGTTTAAGACCTTGCTCGATTTTGAAAGCTTTGAAACCGGCACGCCGCGCGAAATGATCAACGAGATGCGCAGCGCACACCGCATCCTTTGGGAGCCGGACGAGCACGCTACGGGAGGGCATTGGCTGCTGTTTCAGCAGGCCGACATCGATTTCGTGCTGCGCTCGACCGAACTGTTCACCAACAATTTCGGCCCGCTGCTGGAGGATATTCCTCCTGATTTGCTGCCCGAAACCCAGCAGAGCCTCACCTTCCAGGACCCGCCGGTCCACCGCACTTTCCGCACGATCGTGGAATATGCCTTCCGCCCCAGTCAGATGAAGACGCGCGAGCCGCTAATGCGGGATATGGCGCGAGCGATCCTGGACAGCGTAATCGAGCGCGGCGAATGCGAATTCGTCAATGAGGTGGCGATCCAGTTGCCGATGCGGGTGATGTTTACCCTGCTGGGCGTGCGGCCGGAGGATTTCACCCACGTAGTCGACCTTACCAACACGCTGACAATGGCCGACGATCCGGATTTCGCCGAGAACCGGGCCGCCGGCTTTATCGCTTCAATGCAACTGATCGATTTCGGCGCGTCGCTGGCGGCCGACCATCGCGCCAATCCGCGCGACACCATGACCATGGACGTGCTGAATTCCGAAATGGACGGCGCGAAGCTGACCGACCGCGAATTCGGGCGCTTCTTCAACAATCTGATCGTCGGCGGCATCGAGACGACGCGCAACACCCTTGCCTGGGCAATGGTGGAGTTCATCAACCATCCCGACCAGTACCGGTTGCTGCAATCCCACCCCGAGATGGTGCCGGGCGCCGTCGAGGAAATATTGCGCTACCGCAATCCGGTGGTCTATCTCCGCCGCACGGCGAAGCAGGACCTGGAACTGGCTGGTGTGAAAATACCCAAAGACGGCAAGGTGGTGTGCGTGCTGGGATCGCCCAATCGAGATCCGGCCCTATTTGAGCGGCCGGATGAATTTGACATCACCCGGCCCGTCGCCGATACGCGCCGCAACTACCGCACCTTCGGTGGCGGCCCGCATTTTTGCCTTGGTATCAACCAGGCGCGCATGAACCTGACCGTAATGCTGGACGAGATCGCCCGTCGTATCGCCAACCCCCGCCTGCTTGCCGAACCGCGCCACGCCCGCTCGCTGTTCATGGACGGCTTCAAGGAACTACGGCTGGGGTTCGACAGAAGGTAGTTAAAGATTCGGAGTCGCCGTTTGGGCAGCGCACTATCGGTAAGAGACATATCGGGGGTCGCTGGCGGTGCTGTCATCTGTCCAATGCGAACCTCTCTCCGTTTTGGGTAGTTTGGGCAGGGGGGGCGAGCCTATGCGGCGAGCGCCTTCCACTCAGCCAGGGCGGCTAAGCGCTGTTCTTTGTAATGATCTCGGCTGATGAGGTGGCGTTCCTGATTGAAGTGGTTATGGATGGCGGCGTGTACTGAGCTGAATTTCTGAAGGGTCTTCATTCTTCGAAATCTCAGCATGGCCCGTTCTCGTCGTCGAAAGGGCAGGTGAGAGTTCTCTGCGCTATTATTGAACCAGCGTCCTATCTCCTGGCGATCGTCATTGCCGATCTCTTTCATGGCCGCGCTATAGGCACGCAAACCATCTGTGACGATGGCCTTTGGCTTGCCGTGCCGCTTCATCGTTTGCTTGATGAATTTGAGCGCAGCAGCCTTATCCCGGGTCTTGCAGGCAAAGGATTTCAGCACCTCGCCCTCATGATCGACCGCACGCCAGAGATAGTGCATCTCGCGGTGCTGTCAGTCCAACGATAACTTGTCTCCAATTTGTCGTAACTAGGGCAGGGGGCTTGAGTTTAGCTCGCAAGCGCGTTCCA
>PLTD01000171.1 GCA_003165335.1 Rhodospirillales bacterium
ATGTTGCAGACAATGGCGCGGTCCTTCATGACCCGCATATGGTCCAGCGTGATGACATCGACATTGCCTGTCGCGGTGACGAAAATGTCGGCCACCGGCGCGGCATCTTCCATCGTGGTGACCTGATAGCCCTCCATCGCGGCCTGTAGGGCGCAGATCGGATCGGCTTCGGTCACGATCACACGCGCCCCCGCATTGCGCAGCGATGCAGCTGAGCCCTTACCCACGTCGCCGAAGCCGGCGACGACCGCGACCTTGCCGGACATCATCACATCCGTGCCGCGGCGGATACCGTCAACCAGACTTTCGCGGCAGCCGTAAAGATTGTCGNNTGTCGTTGACGTTGATCGCCGGCACTTTCAGCGAGCCGTCGCGCATCATCTCGTACAGTCGACGAACGCCGGTCGTCGTCTCTTCGGAAATGCCGCGTACGTCGTTCAGCAGTTCTGGATATTTCTCGTGCAAAATTTGGGTGAGATCGCCGCCGTCGTCCAGGATCATGTTCGGACGCCAGCCGTCAGGACCGAAGATCGTCTGTTCGATGCACCACCAGAATTCGTCTTCCTCAAGCCCCTTCCAGGCGAATGTCGGAATGCCGGCGACGGCCATTGCCGCAGCGGCATGGTCCTGGGTCGAGAAAATGTTGCAGGATGACCAGCGCACCGTCGCGCCGAGATGAACCAGGGTTTCCATCAGAACGGCCGTCTGGATTGTCATGTGAAGGCAGCCGGCGATCCGCGCGCCTTTAAGCGGCTGGGACGCTCCGAATTCCGCGCGCGTCGCCATCAGACCGGGCATTTCGGTTTCGGCGATCGCAACTTCGCGCCGGCCCCAATCGGCAAGGGAGATGTCCTTTACCTTGTAGTCATGTCCGTCGGTGGCGATTGCCATTGGCATTAACCTCGTAAATTCGTTTGGCGCGGATAGGCCTTGCGGTGCAGCATTTACCAGTGCCGAGAGTATCAAGGCAACCCTAGGACGCGGGGTAGCAAATTCCTTCGTCGAAGCCTCGGGCGATCAAATCCGCGAGCGCCCCCATGGCAGCCTCGGCCTGCGGCCCAACCGCGGTGAGCTGCAATTCTGTTCCGGGACCGGCGCCGAACATCATCAAACCCATGATAGAGCGGCCGTCGACCGAAGTGCCACCGCGTTCGACCGTCACTGTCGCGTCGAAGCTGTCGACCAACTTCACGAATTTCGCCGCCGCACGCGCATGGAGTCCGCGCTCGTTGACGATTGTCGCCGTGTGGCAAACCGAAGCTGCAGATGTCGTCAAAGTTGATCGGTCAGCAATGTCGAGGCCACGCTGATATATTTTATGCCGGCATCACGTGCCTGGGTGACCGCAACAGCAAGTGGCTCGGTTACCCTGACACTCGCCAATTTGATCAGCATCGGCAGATTGACGCCCGCGAGAACTTCGACCTTCGCCCGGTCCATGATCGAAATCGCCAGATTTGACGGTGTGCCGCCGAACATGTCGGTCAGAAGGATGGTGCCATCGCCAGTGTCGACTTCTTCTGCCGCTGCCAATATGTCGGCCCGCCTCCGCTCCATATCATCGTCGGGGCCGATGGAAATTGCCCTGGCCTGCTCTTGCTTTCCCACCACATGCTCCATAGCGGCAAGAAACTCACGAGCCAGATTACCGTGGGTAACAAGAACGATACCAATCATTGCGCGACCGCTAACTTCAGATTGTGAGTATGCTCGTGATCGTCATCATGCGCGTGGCCATGCCGGTGAACATGTCCCACATGGCTGTCTCGGTCGCTCAAGCCTGGGGAATGATCATGAACTGCGTGGTCGGCGCAAGCACCTTCCATCTGAATGGTCGAATGATCGATGTGAAAACGCTCGGCAAGCGCCTGCTTTAGCCGACCCAGTACCGCATCAGGAGCATATCCCGCCGCAACTTGAGCGTGAAGCGTGATCAAAGGCTTGCCCGGAACCAGGGACCAGGCATGGAGATGATGAATATCGGCGACACCTTCAAGTGCCTCCAAAGTATCGGCGATCTCCGCAACATTTACATCCTCGGGGGTGGCTTCCATCAAGACGTCCCACGACCGCCTGACCAACACGATGGCATTTCGCAGAATAAGCGCACCAGCAACGACCGAAAGAATCGGGTCGACGAATGTCCAGGACGGGCGAAAAATTATAATGGTCGCGGCCGCAACGGCGGCAAGCGAGGCCAGTATGTCGCCGAGTACATGCAATAACGCCGCACGAATGTTGAGATTGTCTCGGTCGGCGCCATGCAGCATCAAAAACGCACCGGAATTGACCACAAAACCAGAGATCGCGATGACGAGCATCGGGACTGCTCTTATCACCTCCGGCACGACGAGGCGGTGAATGGCCTCACCCGCGATCCAGAGAACGATCGCGATAAGCCCCAATCCATTCACCAGCGCGGCCAGGACCGAAAAGCGATCATGCCCGTATGACCGGTTTGCATCGCTGGGACGTTGCATTGCGCGCGCAGCGAACCATGCAAGTGCCAATGCTCCCGAATCAGTGAGCATGTGCCCGGCATCCGCGATCAAGGTAAGCGACCCCGACCACCAACCACCGACAGCTTCGACAACCATAAAGACGGCGATCAGCCAGAATGTCCGCAGAACCTGACGCTGGCTGGTTGCGGCATCACCATGGTTGTGCCCATGGTCGTGTCCTGCGTGATTCAAGTCTTTGCTCCTGCTACTTCAACGGTGCCGTCGAGACCGCGGTGGCTTAACCCGACCTCCACACCCTGGACACCGAGCCAAGCAGCCAACCGCTCGGCGACATAGACCGAGCGATGCTTGCCGCCGGTGCAACCGAATGCGATCGTCAAATAACTTTTGCCTTCCATTCGGTATCTCGGCAAGAGCGGCCCGAGGAACCCGGTTAAACGCTCCATAAAGGGCGCGCATTCCGGATCTGCCTCGATATAGGTAGCGACACGCGGATCTTGTCCGGTGAATGGCCGCAACTCGATGTCCCAGTGGGGGTTACGCAGGAAGCGCACATCGAACACCATATCGGCGTCACGGGGCAAGCCCTTACGGTAGGAAAAGGACGTCACAAAGACGCCAAGATCCGGTCGGCGATCCAGGCCGAACCGGCCCGCGACGATGCGCCTTAAGTCATGGATCGACAGATCGGACGTGTCGATCACTACATCGGCCACAGCCTTGAGAGGCTCAAGGATGACGCGCTCATTGTAGATGCCGTCCATGATTGGGCGATCAAGCGCCAGCGGATGCCGGCGACGCGTTTCGGTAAAGCGCCGCAGAATTGCATCGTTATCGGCATCGACACACACAAGCTGGACCGCCACTCCGGCGCGACTGCGCAATTTTTTTAACCTGACCAGTAGAGCATCCGCGGTGAAATCGCGCGTTCTGCTGTCGATGCCGATAGCAAGCGGTCGGTCGCGCGATTCGTTCTCGCGCAACAGGAGATCAAAGAAGGACAGAGGAAGATTATCAAGAACCTCATAGCCCAAATCTTCGAGCGCCTTGAGCGTCGTCGACAGGCCGGCACCCGACATACCGGTCACCAGAACGAAACGGCGTGGCGCGGCTTCAGTCACGTCAGGAGTCGCTCAGGTTCCACAGCGGCAACAAGTGCCAAGCGGAGTTTTGCAAGCGCCGAAACCTCAAATGCGGCGAGCGCCAACCATGGAACGCTGACTCCGCCGATATCGCATTGGCGTTGCTCCGGAAGCCGTTCAACGGCCGAACTTTCGACAAGATCGGCTACCAGAAAAATCTCAGCATCGGCGGCGGCTTCGACCCGCATAATCCCAAGCCCTCTGATTTCGATCTTACCAAAAAGCGACGGCGGGGATGATGCTAATATATGGTCTCCGTCCCTGACCAGCACCACCTGATCGTCGGCAACCAGAAACGCCCCCTCGGCGATCGCGCGCAGCGCGAGGTCTGACTTGCCGCTGCCCGAAGGCCCTCGGATCAACACACCCAGTCCGTCGAAAGCGATGCAGGTGGCGTGAGTTGTAATCATATCAAACGAAGGTGGGGCAACTCGAACTTCGCGTCAATTACTCACCTTTTTTTAGCGTCTCGAGAATCGCGGGGGCGCCGATTGGGTTGTTATTCCAATGGCAACTGCACCACAAATCGCGCTCCAATCACACCCGCGGCAGAATCGTCGATGTTTTGAGCATAGATTCGGCCGCCCAAGGTTTCGACAATTTGCTTGGCGATCGATAGCCCTAACCCGGAATGCGTACCGAAGGCCTCGCCTGAGGGACGTTCGCTATAAAAGCGGTCAAAAATTGCTTCCACCTTGGCGGGGGGAATACCGGGGCCCTGATCCTCGACGGTGACCACTGCGTTGCCGCTTTGGCGTGACGCCGCGACGCGTACAGTGCCGCCGGGCGGAGAGAAAGACACAGCATTAGCGATCAAATTCTGAAAAACCTGACCCAACCGACTTTCCAGACCGCGCACCACAAGCCCCTCGGGTATGTCGAGCAGAATGTCGATTGGCTGCGTAAATCCGGGCCGTGTTTCGTCGATAGACCGGTGTATTTCGACAAGAGTTGACAGCAAACTGCCCAGATCGACCGGGTGTGATTCGGCGCGCGACAATTCCGCGTCCAACCGAGAGGCATTGGAAATATCGCTGATCAGCCGGTCGAGACGCGTCACGTCCTCCCGAATTATCCCGAGGAGTCGCTGCTGCTGCGCTGGATCTTTTACCCGTCCGACCGTTTCGACCGCGCTGGCCAGCGACGAGAGCGGGTTTTTGAGTTCATGCGCGACGTCGGCTGCAAATTGCTCGATCGCATCCATGCGGTTGCGCAACGCAGCCGTCATTTCGCGTAAAGCCAACGACAACTCGCCGATCTCGTCGTAACGGCTGGTAAAATCGGGAATTTCATCGTCGCGGCCCGTCCCCATGCGCAGGCGCTCGGCGGCTTGCGCAAGACGGCGGATCGGCCTGCCGATCGCTCTAGCCAGATACAGGGACAAAAGCACGGTGATCGCGAGCGCGCCGGCAAAGGCCTTGGCAATATCGAGTTGCGTCGACCGGATCGCATCCTCGATTGCGCTGCCATCGCCATTGAGCAACACGGCACCCAGTACCAGTTTCAGCCGCTGCACGGGTGCTGCCGCGGTCAGGCGCAAATGCCCATCGCCGTCGAGCCATACCCGCCCGCTGACCTCGCCTTGAAGCGCCTTTGCAAGGTCGGGGTTGGCAGAGAGCGGCGAGGTGCGGTCGTCACCTTCGTAAATCGGCAAAGTCGATCGGCCGGGCCAGGTATTCAACTGACGCGACAACATGTCGATGACAGCTTCGACGCGGGTATTGAAGCTGTGCGGAGGCGGCAGCAAACGCCAGTCGATATTGGTTCCGTTTGGCCCATCAAGCGTCTGACTGTCTGCAAAAAAGGCGCCTTGGGGATCGTACAGTCGCGTGCGGACCTGCGTCGCATCGACCCAACGCCGTATCACGCTGCGCGCCGGCCGGGGCGAGAGGGCGAACTGGCCGTTCAAGTCGCCAACGGTGCCGCCCTCGGCCACCATTCCTGCAAATACCCGCGCATCCCCTTTCAGAGCCTCGAGATGCGACTGGATCAGGTTATCCTGATACTGACCAAGGTAGAGAAGACCGACGACAAGAATCGCAAGCGCCAGCATGTTGACTGCCAGGATGCGCAGGGTCAGAGGCGAAATCCGCATCACCCGTCTGGTCACGCGCATAACCTGCGGAGGCCGCTCCTCGGCGGACAGCTTGGCAGGGGTTCTAGGTTCGCGCCTGCCGGCTGTCAGAACCAAGACCGCGCGTCCTGAGCCTTATGTCTCCTTGTAGCGATAGCCAGCACCATACAAAGTCTCGATCTGATTGAACGCGTCGTCGACTTCCTTGAATTTGCGGCGCACCCGCTTGACATGGCTGTCGATGGTTCTGTCATCCACATAGATATGTTCGCCATAGGCAGTGTCGATAAGTTGGTTGCGGCTTTTGACGTGGCCCGGTCGTTGGGCCAACGTCTTGATCAGCAAAAACTCTGTCACCGTGAGCGGGACTGGCTTGCCCTTCCAAGTGCAAAGATGCTTGCCGCTGTCGAGAACCAAGTCACCCCGCTCAATCACCGAACCCGGTTCGCTGCCGACATTGCCGTTGCGATGCTCCTCGCGCCTCAAGAGAGCACGAATACGTTCGATCAGCAGCCGCTGCGAGAACGGCTTGGTGATATAGTCGTCGGCACCCATCCGTAGACCCAGAAGCTCATCCAGCTCATCATCTTTCGATGTCAAAAAGATGACCGGCATCGACGAGGTCTGACGCAAGCGCGACAAAAGCTCCATCCCGTCCATGCGCGGCATCTTGATGTCGAGGACTGCCAGCGAGGCCGGACGGCTGTTCAATCCGTGCAACGCTTCTTCACCATCGCCGTAAGTGCGAACCTCAAAGCCTTCAGCCTCCAGAGCCATCGCAACCGACGTCAGAATATTGCGGTCGTCATCGACCAATACGATCGTTTGCTTCGTCATCGTTATCCCTGCCCGCTTGAGCGTCTCTCACTCAACGTAACAAACTAGCACAGCAGCGCGTCATGCGAAGCCCGCACTGCTTTGCGATGATCAACCATGTTCGGCCAACACCGCGCCCGCCAGATAAAGCGACCCACAGATAAGGATTCGCCTAGGTCCGCTTGCCTGCGCCAGCGATGCGACCGCAGAGGCGAGCGAGGCCATCGGTTCGGCATCTCGGATACCGGCATCACGCGCCGCAGAGGCGACAACATCGGCGGAAACCGACACTGGATCGCCAGGGGTAATGACAGAGCGCAGTCGCATGACATAGGGCGCCAGAGGCCCGAGCACCTCGGCAGGAATCCTGTCGCCGCGAATGCCGAACACCAGGTCGAGCGGCCGGTCGCTCCACTCCGCTGCCTGATGGGCCACCGCTTCCGCTCCGGAATCGTTATGCGCCCCATCGAGCCAAAGTTCCCAGGAAGGCGGCAACAGATCGAACAGCGGGCCGTTTCGCAAGCGCTGCAGCCGTCCCGGCCACTCGACCGCGGCTAAAGCACGACGGATTGCATCATCGTCGATGGAAAAGCCGCCGCCCACATCCAGCAGAGTCAGCGCCGTGCCTGCATTCATCCACTGATGTCGACCGAGCAATGCCGGCGGCGGCAGATCGATGCTGCGGCCGGGACCGTCATAGCGAAAGCCTGTGGCGCTGGGTGAAACCGACCAATCGCGGCCATAGAGAAATAGCTGTGCATCGATGGACGCCGCTTCGGCGATGAAAACTTCACGCACATCCGGGTCCGGCTGGTTCGCAACCACGGCGGGCACACCGGTTTTGAAAATACCCGCCTTTTCCCGCGCGATATCGGTGATGACATTGCCGAAGAACTGTCGGTGATCATAGGAAATCCGGGTTGCAGCCGTCGCACGTGGTTTCTCGAACAGGTTGGTGGCGTCATAGCGCCCGCCAAGGCCGACCTCGATCAGCGCGGCGTCCGCCGGCGTTCGCGCGAACGCCAGGAAGGCGATTGCGGTGATGGCCTCGAAGATCGTGATCGGCTGTTCAACCCCGGCCCGATCGATCTCGTCGATCAACGCCATCAGCACGTCGTCGGCGATCAGCTTTCCGGCGATACGAATGCGTTCGTTGAAGCGGACGAGATGCGGTGAAGTATAGGCATGGACGCTATAGCCCGCAGCCTCGAGAAAAGCGCGCAAAAAGGCGACCGTCGAGCCTTTGCCATTGGTCCCGGCAACGTGAAAAACCGGAGGCAAGCTTCGCTCCGGATTGCCGAGCGCCGCGAGTCGCGCCTCAATCCGGCCAAGCGACAGATCGATTTCCCTCGGATGGTGCCGCCCGAGATCATTGAGCGCTGCCTCGAGCGTCCGATCGGCGAGCGTCTGACCGATCATCGCCGTCTAGGCGGGCTGGTCGCGCTTTGCTGCGCGGCCGCGCTTGGCTTCGGACGGAATCGCGACAATATCCGCCACGGGATTCGGGCGTCGCAAAAGCTGCAGCAGCCGCGCCAAAGTGTCGTGCAACTCAAGCCGCGACACCACCATATCGACCATACCGTGTTTCAGCAGATACTCAGCCCGCTGAAAGCCATCCGGCAGAGTTTCACGGATTGTCTCCTCGATCACGCGCTGGCCTGCGAAGCCGATCTGCGCTCCGGGTTCGGCAATATGTATGTCGCCCAGCATCGCAAACGAGGCGCTGACCCCGCCTGTGGTCGGGTCTGTCAACAACACAAAATAAGGTAGCCCCGCCTCCTTAACCTGGTCGATGGCGATGACCGTTCGCGGCATCTGCATGAGGGACAGCATCCCTTCCTGCATACGCGCGCCGCCCGACGACGTTACGGCGATGAAAGCTGCGTTCTGCAACACTGCTAGTCTCGCCGCAGCGACGATACCTTCCCCCACCGCAACGCCCATGGACCCGCCGATGAATCGGTAATCCATGACCGCCACAACTGCGGGCAATCCGCCTATCTCACCATGGGCGACCTGAATCGCATCATTGCTGCCGGTCGCAGCCTGGGCATCCTTCAGGCGATCCGCGTAGCGCTTTTGATCGCGAAATTTAAGCGGATCGACCGCGGCTTTAGGCAGCTCGATCAGTTGATAGCGCCCGCCGTCGAACATGATCTGCAGCCGATCCTTGGGTATAATTTTCATATGAAAATTGCACTGCGGGCAGACATGAAGATTCTGTGCAAGGTCGCGATGAAACAGCATCGCACCGCAATTCGGGCATTTGGTCCACAGATTGTCGGGCTGTTCCCGCCTAGTGGTAAACGCCCGTATCTTCGGACGTACGAAGTTGGTCAGCCAGTTCATTCAAGGACCATCCGTTATTGAGCCGCTTGGACGCGAGCGCCGCGTACACCCGCTGCCAGGCTTGCGACGAAACTCAGTACATCGCCGATAAGCGCTGGACCGGGTTTGCCGGTCTCATCGAGACCATGCGCAATCCGGTCGACGATCGCGGAGCCTACGACGCTGGCATCAGCGTAGCGGGCCACCGCAGCCGCAGACTCTGGATCACGAATCCCGAATCCGACTGCAATTGGCAAAGCCGTCGATGCCTTAAGTCTGGCGACCGCCGCAGCGATATCGCCGATGGCGGCGCGTTTAGTGCCGGTCACGCCGGCAATAGCCACATAATAGAGAAACCCTCCCGCCCCATCGAGCACGCGCGGAAGTCTAACCGAGTCTGTGGTCGGTGTCGCCAATCGGATTACTTCGAGGCCTGCCACAACCGCTGGAACGCGTAGCTCCGCGTCGACCTCGGGTGGAAGATCGACGACGATTACGCCATCCACCCCTGCACTTACGGCATCGACGGCAAAGCGTTCGACGCCATAACTATAGATAGGGTTGAAATAGCCCATGAGAATAAGCGGCGTTTCTGTGTCGCCCTTGCGAAAGCCAGCGGCCATGGCGAGAACCCGGCGCAAAGTCGTCCCGGCTTTGAGCGCGCGATGGCCCGCGGCCTCGATCGAAGGTCCGTCTGCCATCGGATCGCTGAACGGCATGCCGAGTTCGATCAGGTCGGCGCCCGCCTTGGGCAGACCCGCAAGAATTTCCGCCGACACGGATAGATCGGGATCGCCGGCGGTGATGAAGGTTACCAGTCCCGCGCGGCCCTCGGCACTCAGCTTTGCGAAGCGGCGTGCGATGCGGCTCATATGTCGAACCCCAGACGCTCGGCGACCGCAAATATGTCTTTGTCACCGCGACCGCAAAGATTCATCAGCAGCAAATGATCCTTGGGCAGATCCCCGGCAATCTTGCCGACATGGGCCAGCGCATGGGACGGTTCAAGCGCCGGAATAATGCCCTCAAGCCTGGTGCAGAGCTGAAAAGCGTCCAATGCTTCTGTATCCGTTACGCTGACGAACTCGACTCTGCCCTGGTCGTGCAGCCATGAATGCTCCGGCCCGATCCCCGGATAATCTAGACCGGCCGAAATTGAATGAGCCTCGGTGATCTGGCCGTCGTCATCCTGCAGCAGGTAAGTTCGGTTGCCGTGCAGCACGCCGGGGCGCCCGCCAATGATCGAGGCGGCATGGCGGCCCGTCTCAACCCCGCCGCCGCCGGCCTCGACACCGATCATGCGTACTGCATCCTCGTCCAGAAACGGATGGAACAAGCCCATTGCGTTCGACCCGCCGCCGATTGCGGCGACCAGAGTGTCCGGCAGCCGCCCCTCACGCTCCTGCATCTGTTCGCGCGCTTCCTTGCCGATAACAGACTGGAAATCGCGCACCATGGCCGGATAGGGGTGCGGCCCGGCAACAGTTCCGATGATATAGAAAGTATCCTCGACGTCCGAAACCCAGGCGCGCAGCGCCTCATTCATCGCATCCTTAAGCGTGCGGGAGCCGGACGATACCGGCTTAACCTCGGCCCCCAGTAACTTCATACGGAAAACATTTGGCTTTTGCCGGGCAATGTCGATCTCGCCCATATAGATGGTGCATGACATGCCGAAACGCGCCGCCACAGTCGCGGTGGCCACCCCGTGCTGTCCCGCACCGGTCTCGGCAATGATGCGCGTTTTGCCCATGCGCCTCGCGACCAGGGCCTGCCCTAAGCAGTTATTGATCTTATGCGCGCCGGTATGGTTCAGCTCGTCTCGCTTGAAATAGATTTTTGCTCCGCCGTAATGCCGTGTCATTGGCTCAGCGAAATAGAGCGGGCTGGGGCGCCCGACATAATCGCGAAGATAATAATCCAATTCAGCCTGGAACGATGGGTCGGCCTTCGCTTGGGAATAGGCCTTTTCAACCGCGAGGATCAGCGGCATCAGCGTCTCGGCGACGTAACGCCCGCCATAAAGGCCGAAATAGCCTTCCTCATCGGGACCGGCACGATAGGTGTTGGGTCTGGCGCTCACGGATTGCATCACTGGTTCTCAGAAGGCGCGCACTCTTAGCGAGTGGCGGCAATCTGTCAAATTTTCCAGGGCAAATTTCAGCGATTCATTAAAATGCGAGCGCATTCGCGCATCGATTGTGCTAGCAAGCCGGCGCGTTAGAGATATCAGACAGCGCGCAAATCCTTACCGAGTGCCCAGTGCCCCAGCCGGCCCAATACGGAGTTCGAGATGCCGATGATGAAACGCGCTTGGCCGCTGGCCGCCCTGTCAGCGGTAATTTTCCTACTTGGAGTTAGCGGATTCGCGGCTGCACAAACAACTCAATCGCCGCTCGCCGCCTACATGCTCTTGGGGCCCAACGGCACACGCATCGCCAGGGTCATTACTGAGGTCAAAGATTGTCCTGCTTTGTTTGTCGACGGCCACGTCGTCGAAATGCAGGTTCGCTCAGCGGCAGGCATAGCAGCCCAACGTCAGACCGCTTCAAGGGCCGAGTTGTCCAAAGCAAGCGCGTTTCCTGCCACAACCTGCGAGGCAGCGATCCCGTCGGACGCTAGGCAGGTATCCGTTCATGGCTGGCTGCTCCCCTTGCCGCCAAAAACCATCCGAAAGATCGTAGTCATCGGAGATACCGGCTGCCGAATCAAGGCGGCCGATAACGCCGTCCAGAGCTGCAACGATGCCAAGGCCTATCCTTTTGCGACCGTCGCAAGCGCCGCAGCTGCTTGGAAGCCGGACATCGTTCTTCATGTCGGCGATTATCTCTATCGCGAGAACGCCTGTCCCGAAGGTGTCGCCGGCTGCCAGGGCAGTCCCTGGGGTTATGGGCTGGATGCGTGGCGCGCGGATTTCTTCAATCCCGCAGCGCCGCTGCTCAAGGCCGCCCCATGGGTCATGGTGCGGGGCAACCATGAAAGTTGCAACCGAGCCGGCCAAGGCTGGAGGCGGTTCTTCGACCCATATCCTCTGACGCCGGAGCGCACCTGCGACGTTTCCGAAGAAGACCTATCCGGGAACTTTACCGATCCCTTCGCCGTACCCCTGGGTAAGGGTGCGCAAATCGTAGTGTGGGATACCTCAGATGCTGGCAACAAACCCTTTGCGCAAGATGATCCCCGCATTGGCGTCTATCTGGCCAATGTGCGGAGCATCGCCTCTCTAACCAGAGCCCAGCCTCACACCATTCTCGCAAACCATCAGCCGGTCTTGGCAATCGCCGGGTCTCGGGACAAGGACGGCAACGTAAAACTGGGCCCCGGCAACAGCTCACTGGCGGAAATTCTCGCCGGCATCGACCCTAAACTATTTCCATCGGGGATTGATCTCCTGTTGTCAGGCCATGTTCATGTCTGGGAGCAGTTAAGCTTCGCCGGACTCTATCCGTCGCAATTCGTCACGGGCTTTTCCGGCACACAGGAAGATTCCGTACCCCTTCCAGAGTCCCTGCCGGCCAACTTTAGCCTGATGCACGGGGCCGTGCCCGACGCCTTCAGTTCTTGGATCGACGGATTCGGTTTCATGACCCTGGAACGTACCGGAGCCGCAGACTGGAGCGTTGAAATTCACGATACACAGGGTAAGGTGGTCGAGCGCTGCACGGTCAAAGGGCGCATCTCGAAATGCCGAACCCGTCAGGTACATGCGGGCTAGCTTGCCCTCAGTACACGCTCCGGCGGGAAGACGACCTTGACCGTCGTGCCCGCCGCCGGGACGCTGGTCACCTCCAGATGACCGCCGTGTAGCCCGACAAATCCGTCCACCAAGGAGAGCCCAAGTCCAAGCCCGTCATGAGAGCGCGATAGCGACCCCACGACCTGCTGAAACGGCTGCATTGCCGTATTGATTTCGGTTTCGCTCATGCCGATACCCGTGTCGCTCACCCACATGGCAAGTCCGCCGCTCGGGTGCAGAGCCGCTCCGACAGTCACCGTCCCACAGCGTTCGGAAAATTTAACCGCATTCGACAGAAGATTGAGTAAAACCTGTTTGACACGCAACTCGTCCGCCAGCAGTAGAGGCAGATCGGGCGGCAGATCAACCGACAGTGCGACGCCGACCTCGAAAGCCGACTGGCCGATGAGTTTCACCGCGGCCTGAACGACCGCCCGAACATCCGTCTCGCCTTCATGCAGTTTCAGATTGCCCGCTTCGATTTGAGAGATATCGAGCACGTCATTAACGATGCGCAGCAGATGTTCGCCCGCAATATGGATGTCGTTGGCGTAGTCCCGGTAATTTTCCATAGCACTGGGACCGAGCGATTGATCGCGGATGATTTCTGAAAATCCGATTACCGCGTTCAAAGGCGTTCGCAACTCGTGACTCATGTTGCCGAGAAACTGAGACTTTGCCCGGTTGGCCTCAGTGGAAGCCGCGAGTTCCATCTCCAATAACCGCGTTTCCAACGTGCGGCTGTCGATTTTCGTACGCACGATGGTCGCAAAGCTAGAAAACCCACTGAGCAAGGCAGCAAGAAGCACCGCCAGATACAATATGCCCATGAGCGTAAAGACATGGGCGATTCGCCCGCCTTGCGTTGCAAGCAACATTAGAACCGAGATTAGCGGCGGCCCGACGAAAGCCATGCAGGCAACCGGTTGCGACGGCATGGAGCCGACCGCGCCGGAGCCAAGTCCGCCGACCAGAAACAATATCACCAGTTGCAAGTTCATATTATCGCGCGGAAATGCGTAGATTACGGCGGAGGCCCACAGCAGTCCTGCGACGAACGCCCAGGCTGTTGTCCGCTGTACGGCGCGTCGGCTGACGCTGCGCGGGACTGGCCATGTGCGCTTCTGCCACCAGCGCTGTAGGCCAAGACCGGAGAAAACAACGAAAAGGCCGAACCAGAAAGCGATCGCCAGATGCGACAGGCGATCCCAGAACAGCGATGCCAGCAATACGCCGTTTCCCAAATTGGCAAACGCGTGCACCGGCGTCTGTTTGGCAAGATCCACGATCTGTCGGACGCGTAGCTCTGATTCGAATTCCGGCAAATCCCGATCGAGCAGGGTCCGTAGCATGAGCGATTTATGAGCTGTAGCTTCCCCCGGCCGGCCGGTTTCCGAGGCAGTCGGTTCGAACAGACGCTGAAAATCAGAATTTCCGGCTACGGGCTCCATGCCACCATCGTCGCCCGATACCATCGTTGCTGCAAGAGGCGATGATTATGCCGCGGGAGCCTCAGGTTTATCTAAAAACGCCCCGCAGCTGCCAGGAAGCTGCCAATGCGGTCCAAGCTTTTTGCCCCAGGGCTGTCTTCGACGCCGGAAGATACATCGACCATTTTGGCACCGGTGATCGCTGCCGCTTCCGCAAGATTATCAGCCGTAAGGCCTCCCGACAGCATCCAAGGCTTCGAGATTTTGACTTGTTGAAGCAACTGCCAGTCGAACGCCATACCGGTCCCGCCCGGCATCGCGTTAACGCTCTTTGGCGGCTTGGCGTCGAACAGGATCCAATCGGCCACAGCCTCATACCCGGCAAGTGGGGCAAGGTCCGCCGCAGTCGCCACGCGGATCGCCTTCATCACGGGTACCTGAAAGCGTGCACTGATTTCGGCGACCCGGCGAAAGGATTCATTCCCATGCAGTTGCAGCATGTCTAGCGGAACCCGCGCCGTCACAGCCATGATCTGATCATCACTGGCATCGACGAACAATCCTACAGCACGTACGCCGGTCGGCAGCATGCGCGCCAAGTTCCCCGCGATATCGGGTATTAGCGCGCGCGGCGACGGCGGGTAAAAGACAAAACCGACCGCGCGGGCCCCTCCTTGAGCCGCCGCAAGCAATGCCTCGGGCGTACGGATCCCGCAGATTTTAACGTCGATAGGCACCGAATGTGATTCCGATCTGCAACGATAGGCAGGCTTAGGCGGCAACTAGCGCTGCGGGTTGGCTCCGCAACTCGCTGATCTTTTTTTCAAGTTCAGCGACTTGCTGACGTGCTACTGCGAGCCCCTGCTCGAGTTCGCCGGTCCGGCGGCGCGAGTCGCGGCGGCGCTTGCGGTCTCCTATCCAGGTAACAATCGCCCCCAGGATAAAGCCGACGAACAATTCGATCAGCGTTAGCGCCCATATGCGAATTGTCATATCGAAAGGAAAGGGCCTGAGCCGCAGCGTGACCGGATCGAGATTCGATACAGCAAAAAGCACAACCAATGCGGTAATCGGTGCCGTAACGATCAATGATAATATTCGTGCGGACTGCTTCATCAGACCCCTCCGTCAGTAAGCCCAGAGAAGCGGTTCGGCTCCAGGGCTAATCGGCATTAAGCCTTTCGCGCAATTGCTTTCCGGTTTTGAAGAACGGTATGATTTTGTCGATCACCGCGACCGATTCCCCGGTTCGCGGATTGCGGCCCGTCCGAGCGCCCCGCTGTTTCACCGAAAATGCGCCAAAGCCGCGCAACTCGACCCGGTCGCCGCGCGCTAAAGCCTCGGCCACCTCATCGAAAATGGTCGTTACGATGCGCTCGACATCGCGATGAAACAGATGCGGATTCGCTTCTGCTAGCCGCAAAATCAGCTCTGATTTTGTCATTCTTGTTCTGGCCCTCCCTCATCGGATCGTCGGGACCACAAGCCGCCTTCGGAACTTCCAGAAGCGCGGCGTATCCCGCACCGTGACTGGGAACGAACGGTGCCAAGTCCGAGGCCGCTCGTCAAGGATAACCCACAACAAATAAAGGATTTTTCTGATTCAGCCGATTCAAACCGGCTGATTGGGTCGATTTATGGCAAATTCTCGGCACTCCGGGCGACGCGTTTTGCAACGCATCACCCGGATGAACCGAATGTCAGATTAGTCGGCGTCGTCCTCTTCGGCCGCCGCCGCGCCTTTCTTGGCCTTCTTCGCCAAGGCTGCGCCCAATATCTCGCCCAAAGAAGCGCCCGAATCGGACGAGCCATAATCGGCCATCGCCTGCTTCTCTTCTTCTTCCTCTTTCGCCTTGATCGAGAGTGTCAGACGACGGGCCGCGCGATCGATCGTACTGATCTTCGCGTCGACCTTCTCGCCTACGGCAAAGCGGTCAGGGCGCTGTTCGGAACGGTCGCGTGACAGCTCGCCACGGCGGATAAAGCCCTGGATGACTCCGTTGACCAAAACCTCGAGGCCGCCTTCGGTCACCTGGGCCACGGTGCAAGTAACAACCCCACCGCGCTTCAACCCGGCCATCGCATCTTCATGCGGATCGTCGGTCAGCTGCTTGATCCCAAGGCCGATGCGCTCTTTCTCGACATCGATCTCGAGCACCTTGACCTTAACCTCGTCACCCTTCTTGAACTCCTTGATCGCCTCTTCACCCGGCTCGCTCCAGGACAGGTCGGTCAAGTGGACCATGCCGTCGATATCGCCGGGTAGTCCGATGAACAGGCCGAATTCGGTCGAGTTCTTGACTTCGCCGGTAAGCTCCGTGCCAACAGGATGCTGGGCAGCAAAAGTATCCCAGGGATTGTCCAGGGTCTGTTTGAGACCCAAGCTGATGCGGCGCTTGTTGGCGTCGACATCCAGAACCATGACTTCAACTTCCTGGCTGGTCGAAACGATCTTGCCAGGATGGACGTTCTTCTTGGTCCAGGACATTTCTGAGACGTGAACCAGTCCCTCGATGCCCGGCTCCAGCTCAACGAAGGCACCGTAGTCGGTGATGTTGGTGACGCGGCCCTTGAACTTCGCGCCGGCCGGGAACTTGGCGGCAACGCCTTCCCAGGGATCGGCCTCAAGCTGCTTCATGCCAAGGCTGATGCGCTGAGTATCGGAGTTGAAGCGGATGACCTGGACCTTCACGGTCTGGCCGATCTGCAGAGCCTCGGACGGATGGTTGACGCGGCGCCATGCAATGTCGGTAACATGCAGCAAGCCGTCCACGCCTCCCAGATCGACGAAGGCGCCGTAATCGGTGATGTTCTTCACCACGCCGTTCAGGATCTGGCCTTCCTTCAGGCTCGACACCAACTCGGTGCGAGCTTCGGCGCGGCTCTCTTCAAGCACTGCGCGGCGCGACACGACGATATTGCCGCGTGACCGGTCCATTTTCAGAATCTGGAAAGGCTGCGGCGTGCCCAGCAGCGGGGTAACGTCGCGCACGGGGCGGATATCGACCTGGCTGCCCGGCAAGAAGGCCACGGCGCCGTTGAGATCGACGGTGAAACCGCCTTTGACCCGGCCGAAGATTACGCCGGTAACGCGTTCCTGCTTCTGGAAGGCCTGGTCGAGAGCGACCCACGATTCCTCGCGTTTGGCCTTTTCGCGAGACAGCATGGCCTCGCCGTTTTTGTCTTCGAGGCGCTCAATGAACACCTCGACAGTGTCGCCGATCTTCAGATCGGCCTTGCCGGCTGGGCCGTCGAATTCTTTAAGCGAGACGCGGCCTTCGGACTTCAGACCCACATCGATCATGGCAAAGTCATTATCTATGCCGACGATGGTGCCCTGTACGACGGTGCCTTCGAAACTGTCTCGATCCTGCAACGATTCCTGAAGAAGCGCTGCGAAACTTTCTTTGCCCTCGATCGGGGCGTTACTCCGTGGAAACGCGGATGCCTTGGCCATTCAAAATCCTCTAATACCCACGCCGCCGCCCCGCTTTCATGCGGAGGAATGACGACCCTTGGGCCGGTTCTCTGGAACCGGCGGTTTCAATTCAGGACCACACCACCATGGCAAAGTCCGGTTCTTGAGGAAGTCGTGACTTCGGCGGATCGGCCGAAACGAATCCCTTCAGGACGATACCTTCGGGGAAACGAAGACCGCGCGGGACAGCCGGTCGGTTATGATCGACAAGGCAGCCGCGAGAGCCTGGTCGGCATCAAGCGCAGAGGTATCAAGCAAAAAAGCGTCGTCAGCCGGCTTGAGCGGGGCTACCGCTCGCTGGCTATCGCGCGCATCTCTCTGCTTCAGGTCCTCAAGGACGGCCTGGTATATAGCCGTCTGACCCCGCCCTTGCAACTCTTTGACGCGGCGGCGGGCGCGCTCCTCAACCGCAGCGACGACATAAAGCTTAACCTCTGCGTCCGGGCAGACCACAGTTCCGATATCGCGCCCGTCCAGTACTGCTCCCGACGCAGGACGGTTTCCAGCCACAGGCGCCCTGGCGAAATCGCGCTGAAGCTGAAGCAGGGCTGCTCGGGCGGCCGGCACTACCGACAGTTTCGACGCAGCGTCTGCCGCCTGGTCACCTCTTAACCGAGGATCGCCGAGCGCCGAGGGCCCATCCACGGCGATCCGCTTTGCGAGAGTCCGAGCTGCTTGCGCAGCCGCCACGGGGTCGGCCGGATTGGCTCCGTCATCTGCCGCGATCATCCCGGCTGCGCGATAGAGAAGACCCGTGTCGAGCCAAGCATAACCAAGCTCCTGCGCAATACGGCGAGCCAGCGTGCCCTTGCCGCTGGCTGCTGGACCGTCGATGGCGATGACTGGCATCAGGCTGGCGCACCTGTAATACGAGCGCCGAGCCCCGTCATCAGGGTTTCAAATGTCGGGAAGCTGGTCGCAATCGCAGTGGCGTCATCAACCCCGATCGACTCGTTGCTGACCAGGCCAAGAACCAGAAAGCTCATTGCGATCCGGTGATCGAATGCCGTAGCGACCGTAGCGCCGCCATTGGGAGGACGACCAGTCCCGTGGATGGTCAGGCTGTCCTCTCCGACCTCGATCTTTACGCCACAGGCAGCTAGACCGGCCGCGATCATCGCCAGTCGGTCGCTCTCCTTGACCCTAAGTTCAGCCAATCCGAGCAGATGCGTCGTTCCCTGTGCGCAAGCGGCAGCCATCGCCAGAATGGGATATTCATCGATCATGCGCGGTGCGCGCTCTGCCGGAACGGTGATACCCTTCAACGCGCTCGCCCGAACGACAAGGTTTGAGACCGGCTCGCCACCGGCTTCACCAGCATCGGCATAACTTATGTCGGCGCCCATTTCGACCAATGTTTCGTAAAGACCGGTGCGAAGCGGATTCATCCCTACATTCCGGAGTATCAGTTCCGAACCCGGAACCAGAAGCGCGGCCACAGCCGGGAAGGCTGCCGAACTGGGGTCGCCAGGCACGATGATCGGCGCGGCGATCAGTTCGGGCTGTCCCTGAACGGTAATGGCAGTTGCGCCGTCTTCGAGTGTAGCGACGGAAACCGTGCCGCCGAAATGACGCAGCATTCGCTCAGTGTGATCGCGCGTCCCGACCGGTTCGATCACCGTAGTTTCGCCCGGTGCGTTGAGGCCAGCCAAGAGGACCGCAGATTTAACCTGAGCTGAAGCGACCTCCATGCGGTAGACGATTGGAATTGGGTTGACCGCGCCGCGAACAACCAGCGGCAAGCGGCCGCCCCGGGTCACGAAATCGGCGCCCATGCGCGCCAAGGGAGTCGTGACGCGCGCCATCGGCCGTTTCACCAGGGAATGATCGCCGGTCATGAAGGCGGTCATATTGTGGGTCGCCAGAACGCCCAACAGAAGACGCGCCGCAGTGCCGCTGTTACCCATGTCCAGCACCTGGGAGGGTTCGTCCAAACCGCCGACGCCGACGCCCGACACGATCCAATTGCCGGGAACATCGCGCGTTATCTGCACGCCGAGTGCCCGCAGCGCGGCGGCAGTGGCGTGGACGTCATCGCCTTCCAACAGTCCTGTGATGCGCGTTTGACCGATCGCAAGCCCCCCCAGCATCAGGGCGCGATGCGAGATCGATTTGTCGCCTGGCACGTCAGCGGCGCCTTTGAGCGATTTTGACTGGGCAGCGTAAAGTGGGCGGTTGGTCAAGCGAAAGCCATGAATTACGTGAGTTGTCGCCGTGTGTTACCACATCGAACAGGAGCGGCAAGCGCTCACAACATACCAAGCGCGTCACCTTAGGTTTTGACAAGCTAAGCAGTGCGTGGCAAAGCACGCGGCTCGTCAGGGCGGATCGCCCATGGATACAGAGTTTTTGAGTGTTCTCGCCGGTTCGGGCTGAAGCACTCGGCGGATTGCCGGAGGAGAAGGCGTGGTTAAAGCGGAATGGGGGCTGAAGCGTATCTGCCCGAATTGCGGAACGCGCTATTACGATTTCCGCAAGGATCCCCCGACATGTCCCGCATGCGGGACGGTCTATGATCCTGAAGCCTTGCTCAAGTCGCGCCGCGCGCGGCCCGGCATGGTTGAGGAAACGCGCAAGTCATCGCCCAAGGCGGCCTCGCGTGTGGCCGGGTTCGATGAGGTTGCACCGGTGGATCCTGAGGAAGAGGTCGATCTGGTGCCTGACGCCGATGACGATGACGACGGCGCCGCTCTGATCGAAGACCCGGGCGAACTGGGTGAAGACACGATCGAAGAAGTCGAGGTCGAGGTCGGCGACGACGAAGAATAAGAATTTCGAGGGCAAAAGCTCTTGAAGCCGAGGCCATCGCTGATTAGGTTCCCGCCTGATCACGCGACACGCCCGATACGGCATGCGAAGAAATTCCAGAGATTGGGGCCATAGCTCAGCTGGGAGAGCGCTACAATGGCATTGTAGAGGTCGGCGGTTCGATCCCGCCTGGCTCCACCAATCAAAAGAAGGGCTTAGCTGGCAACGGCTAAGCCCTTTTCCTTACGGCTCACACGGAACTCACACGTAAAGAGGTTTGTCGTCGTCCATATATCGAGCTGGTCGTGCCCGCGTGATCATCAATCCGACCGTGCTTATGGCTTGTCTTATGTTCTTCATCCGCTCGATGTGGGCGCGCCGGGTTATGTCCATAATTGGCGCGCAACAGACTAAGGAAGACGGCGGCTCCGGCTTCCGCATTGCGCCCATCCAGGTCAGTCAGTCGAAGTTGGCGGTTTCTCGAAAGCGGACAACCACTCAAATCATCATAGGCTGGGATAGGAGAAGAGCGGACATTTGTGTGTTCCATAATTAAGAATTATGCGCCGCGCAGGGGCGCCTTCCGGCCTAGCACGGATGTTCGGCCTCACGGCGCTTAACGTCCGGCCAGCACCCCGGCGACGATGTCTCGCGCGTGGAGCAGGACGGATTTCAACTCGTCCGCCGAGACCTCGACGAAGCCCAATCCTCGGAGCAGGAAAATTCCTTCAACAGCCAGCAGTGCGTGACGGACTTCATGAAGCTCGTCACGTTCCGATTGAAGCGGGTCGAGCAGTGCGCGGTAATAGCGTCGCACTGGCTCCAGCATTTCAGGGGCATGCACCAACGCGGTTATAAGAAAGGCCGCCATTTGCGTTGCGGCGTCGTCCTCTTCTAGTGCTTCCTCGATATGGGCGAGAACCAGTTCGACCGGCCCAGTCGGCCCGCCGCCCAGCCGTCGGTCCACCGCCTCCTGAAAGCGCGCCACTTCCCGTTCTAGCGCCGCGTACACTAATTGATCCTTAGTTGCGAAGCTGTAGACGAGACCACCCTTACTGATGCCGGCACGCTCTGCGACCGCGTCGAGTGTGAATCTTTGGCCGCCGGATTCGAGGATCACGGCCTCCGCGGCATCTAAAATTCTATCCCGATCGATCTCTTTTTTCCGCGTCAAAATCGACCCCCTTGCTTTTTCGACTGGCTAGTCGCATATCATTTCAGACTGGTTGGTCGGATTAACATGCTGATATGCGCGTGGAAGATTGTTACTCAGTTACCTTACACGAGGGCTTGATGATTCCAGAGAGACGCCTCAGCCGCATGCTGCCGCTGATTATCACTCTAGGCGCCATCACGGCCTTCGATGCCATGGCGATCGACATCTATCAACCGGCGAAAACTCAATCTTTCTAAGAGGAGCGATAGAAATATGGACAACAATTTACCCGCGACAGCCTTCGGGCATTTTATCATGAAGGTTAATGATATTGAGATTAGTTATCAATTTTATGCAAATTTGGGCTTGCGCCCAATTGAGATATTGCCCGATTTAGCGATCGTCGAACTGCGAGGTGGAACACATATTTTGTTTTTTAATAAAAGTGATGAACTGCCATTTTCACTAACTTCTAGTCATCTTGGTCAGCGCGGCGCTTTTTTTAATGAACGACTCGACTTAATGATTGACGGCAAGTCTAGGAGCGATCTGGAACTGTATAGGACGACACTAATGGAAAAGGGATTGTCGGTAGATGCAATTGCTCAAGACCAATTTTTTGGTCACGACTATTTCCAGTTCGTCGATCCTGATGGCAATGGCATAACGGTCTACACCAGCCACACAGGCAAGTTGTCAGTCTAGATTTCCGTTAAGTCGTGCAGAATTCTGTACCGAATGTTTGAGATGGGGTCGGAACCGGCCGGACAGCCTTATGCGGACCTCCTCAGAATTGCCGTCTAGGAGCTCCGCACTCAAACACCTCCGGCGGACTTGCGCCCATGCATGCCACTCCGGCGGAGCCGGCCGTTTCTCGAAAGCTGACATCAGGTCGGCGGTCCCGCTGACGAACCCCTGCAACGTGACAACCGATGGATAACTTAATCAGGATTAACTTAATCGAGATTCAAGCGTCGGTTCCGCGCCACGCCGCACTGAAGCCAACTAACGGCGCACGCTCGAGACCGAACGCTTACCTTGAGACAGAGGTCCGTCATCAGATCGATACATCTCCTTCGATCGGCTCACCCAGGTCAATTTCCATACCCTCCGTCAGCGCTGCGGCTTTCGCCACCAGGCCGGCGAACAAGCCGTGTTCGTCGATAAAGGCATTATAGGCTTCGATATCGAGCCTAGCCGCAGCGGCGAAGTTTCTCGTACCGGCAATGTCAGATGGCTTTGTCACAGGCCCCGTTTCCTCGGCGTTGTTCTCCCACTTTCTACCCTCCCGAGCATACTTCGCAAACTGATTGTGTTTCCGCTGCTGGTCTGTTTCGTCGCGTCGGTCGCCGCGACATCGCTACGAGCGACGCAAGTCGCATAGCGAGTGGCCTGCGAAATCCTGCTTAAGGGCTCACGGTCAACGCGCTCGACTTTCCGGTTAGCGTGTTTGCGCCCAAATCAGTCCTTCCGATACCGACGCGTTGCGCTCGAAAGCGGTCACTTGGGGCCTAGCCCATATTCCAGCAAAACCGTCTCACGATTAAGCGTTCCACGAACTCGGTTGTCGCTCACCTTCTTATCCAGCCTAAGCATATTAACGAAGTTCGTTAAACCAATCTAAACTCATTATAAACGCAAGATTATCCTTGATCTAATGAGGTTTTGTTTCCGTCAGCTTCGCTCTCGGCGCGGGGCTTCACTGTCCACCAGCAGCACGTCTAACGCTCTATCCATCTTTGCGATGGCGGGGACCCGGCTGCTTTGCGCCCATCAAAGCCGTAGACCCTGTAGGGACGACTGTCCGAAATCAGACATAGGCGTAAAAAGTTGCCGATGGCAAAGGGGAGGCTTTAGCCGTCGATTTCCCTGATGATGACTTCATCGAAGGACGATCCCGGCTTAAAATACTGATCACTAAAAAACGCCCCGGCCAACAACTGTTCGACTTTGCTGGCATGATTGATCAGCGGGAGAACCAGCATCAGGTTCGTTCGCGATACGTCAGCAGGTCTGGGGACGACCAGCATGCGCGGTTTCTGGTCGCCACAGACAAGATCAAGTAGGTGTGTCGATTCACGCCGGATGCTCTCGCTCTGCCTGCTGGAACCGATTGGTTTACCGGTAAGTTCGGCACCAAGCCGGACGAAACTCCGATCGATACCATCCGGAGATACCTTAGCGCTGGCTTCTTCAAGGACCACCTCAAAACATATAAGAGCCGGCCGATTTACTGGTTGTTCAGTAGTGGCGACGAGAAGGCGTTCGAAGCGTTTGTCTATTTGCACCGGTACAATCAAGGCACGCTATCGCGGATGCGCATGAGCATCATCATCGGCGGCAGCAGCAGCGGGTGATCCGGACAGGGACTGTCGCAGGCTGACGACTCAGTATGTTTGGCCAAGCGATAAGTGCCGCCTCCTTCTCTCCCTGAATTTTGTTTTATATGGCGTGATACGCATATTCGATATCCCATAGAAGACACCGC
>PLTD01000060.1 GCA_003165335.1 Rhodospirillales bacterium
TGCTCTATTTCAAAGACACAAGGGGGGCGAGCCAAACACACCCGCCTTGACGCATGACTTTTCTGTACGTACAAAATTGTAAATATTGTGTAGCCGTACTTTTTGAGCGGGACACTGAAAAGGCGCAGGTAAATCTCGCCAAGCATGGGGTCTCGTTCGATCTGGCGCGGCGGGTCTGGGACGACCCTCTGCATGTCATCTTCCCGGATCGCTTCGAGGCCGACGAAGAACGGTGGCATGCCATCGGCATGGTGGGTTCGGTCGCCATTTTGCTCGTCGTACATATATATCCGAATGCCGAAGACGAGGGATTGGTGCTGATTATTGGTGCGCGGAAGGTAACCGCTCATGAAAGGAAGCGATATGAACAGGAAGGCGCTTATCCCCGACGAACTCGACCAGCTGACAAAATTGGCTGCGTTACCCGAGGAACAAATCGATACTGCCGATATTCCCGAGGCTCCCGC
This sequence comes from Rhodospirillales bacterium, assembly GCA_003165335.1. Classification (GTDB taxonomy): domain Bacteria; phylum Pseudomonadota; class Alphaproteobacteria; order BOG-932; family Roseiterribacteraceae; genus BOG-932. The sequence goes on from PLTD01000060.1 coordinate 468, forward strand.
CGGGAGTTGGATTCACGCAAGGCGGGGTGAACTCTATCGTCCATTGAAACAGCCGGTGACCCTTCGTCTGGATGCGGATGTCGTTATCTGGTTCAAAGAGCATGCCATGAGCGGCGGTTACCAAACGGAGATAAACCGTGTCCTCCGCCGTCATGTGGCGGAAACGGAGAAACGCCACGCGTGAAATGGCTTGCCGCTTTGCGGCAATCGGCGGATTACGTTGCGCTCATCCGCCTTACGCTTTCGATCGGAGTCCGATTTCTCGTTATATGACGCTCGCAGATCGAACCACGTTTTCACAATCAACAAGTTTTGTAATTTATGCCGAAGGAAACTAGCGGTGTGCCCGCAGCGTCTCTTCGATGAATTGTGTTTTGCATTCGCGGTAGCCTTCCTCGTCAAGGTCGGCGGCCCCATGCTTGACTGCGTTGTAGCGGTTGCGGAGGCCTTGGCCTCGATTCAACAGGTCGCGGAAAGTCCGGAAGAATTCGAATTCCGAGCCTAGGTCTACTAGCTGAACGGTCACATCCATCGGATATCGGTCGGTCACAAAGTGGTGGAGCTGCGTCGTCTGAAGTGTCTCCGGCTTGAGCCGAAACCCCACACGCTCGATTGTTGCGGCCGCCTGTTCGAACTGGTCAGCGCTTACCCCAATGAAGACGTCCAGGTCACCCTTGGAGACCGCCCCGGGAATTGCCGAAGAACCAATGTGCTCGATTACCGCCCCTGGCAGGAGCAGCTGAAACTCGGCTGCCAGCGAATCGTATATCGCAGCTGCCCGGGGCTGATAATCGGACGTGTCGAGCAAACGCATGAGGCATCCTTAGGGGGCTTGTCGCTTTGCGGCATTCGGCGGATTACGCTGCGCTTATCCGCCCTACTGTTTCTAAAGCCTTTCGCTGACGGCTTCTAAAATCGCATCCAGCGAGTCCGGGTCTTCCAACCCGGTCGTGTCGCTCGAGATTTTTCCGTCCTGCACAGCCTCGCGCAACAGGCGGCGCATGATCTTGCCGGCGCGGGTCTTGGGGATGGCGCGGGTGACATAGACGCGGTGAAGTCGCGCAATTCCACCGATCGCAGCGTCGACCGCGGTCGTTACCGCGGCCTCCACCTGGCTGCGATCGGCAGAGGGCATCAGGGTGACGAAGGCGACCGGTACCGTGCCTTTCACCGCGTCGTCGACGCCGATCACCGCAGCCTCGGCCACGCCTGCCTGGGCGGTCACCGCGGATTCGATCTCCATCGTGCTGATCCGGTGTGCGGCCACATTGATCACGTCGTCCGTCCGGCCGATGACCCAGAGGTGGCCGTCCGGATCCAGTATCGCCCGATCGGATGTCTGGTACCTGCCGGGGAAGCGCGAGAAATAGCCGCTTAGATAGCGCGGATGATCACCCCAGATTGTGCGAGCGAGCGTCGGGAACGGGTGGGTCAGAACCAGATTGCCGGGTGTGCCAGGCGGCGCCGGTTCGCCGTCGTCGTCCAGAATTTCAAAACCGTGACCCGGGACGGTGCGTCCGCATGAGCCGGCCTTGATCTCATCGACTCCGGCAATCGGATAGGTCCAGGTCGAGCCGGTTTCGCTCTGCCCATAGGCATTGATGACCGGCACGCCAGAGCCCATGTGCTGCGCCGTCCAGCGGAAGGTGTCGATGTCGAGCGGTTCGCCCTGAAGGCTGACGAGCCGTAATTTGGGAAGAGGGTGGGCGGCGGCCAAGGTATCACCGGCGCTGCGCAACATGCGGGCCAGGGTGGGTGCGGCCAGCAGCTTGGTCACGCCATGGCGTTCCATGATTTCATAGAAGCGGGCGTGGCTCGGCGTATCCAGCGCGCCCTCATAGCACAGCATGGTCATGCCGTGGGCCAGGCCGCCGATGACGGCGTGGATCGGAAAGGTCAGCCAGCCGACATCGGCGGCGCACCAATAGACGTCGCCTTCCTCAGGATTGATCTGCCATTGAACATTCGCCCAAGTTCCGAGCAGGAAGCCCGCGACGCTGTGGACCAGGCCCTTGGGCTTGGCTTCGGTGCCGCTGGTGAAGATCAGGAACGACGGGGCGTTGGCCTCGAGCGGCAGGCACGGGCAGTCGGGGGATTGGGAGGCGACCAGGGCCTCATAGGCGGTCTCGCCATCCTGCAAGGCGGGGCGCTTTCCGGTGCGGTCAATCACCAGGCTATGTTCGACGCTGGACGCCTTGCGGCGGGCCAGCCGCAGATTCTCCAGAAGCGGGATATTGCGGCCACGGCGCAGGCTGCTGTCGGCGGTGATCACCAGCTTGGCGTGGGCCGCCTGCAGTCGCAAGGCGACGGCATCGGGCGAGAAGCCAGCGAAAATAACGGTATAGATCGCGCCGATGCGGTTGCAGGCATGAATTGCGACGAAGGCTTCGGGCAGATTCGGCAGATAAATGGCGACGACTTCGCCCTTGCCGATGCCTAAGGATTTCAGGCCATTGGCCAGCCGCGCGACGGCATCTCGCAGCTCAAGATAGGTCAGGCGGCGGATGGCGCCGTCTTCGCCCTCCCAAATGATGGCGGTGCGGCTGGCGACTACCGGGTTCTCGGCATGGCGATCGACGCAATTGTCCGCGACATTGATCGTGCCGCCGGCAAAATAGCTGAGGTCACCGAACCCGCCGGCGCGGACCTGGTCCCAGGGGCGGGTCCAGCGGAAATGTTTGGCGACCCACACCCAATAGGCATCGGGATCCTCGGCCTCCAGCTGCCGGGCTTCGGCGAGGCGGGCGGTTTGGGCCTTAGATCGAAATCCCGGCGCGAGCGGCATGGCGGATTCGCGCAGAAGCGCGGCCAGAACAGAATCGGATAAGTTCACAACCCCAGCGTCCTCTTTAGTGGGACATTCTTTCCCATATCATGGCGAGGCGCCGAAATGCATCGACGTTCAGCTCCTCCGCTCGGGAGGTTTGATCGATTCCCGCGGCCTCCAATAATTTCAACGGCTCGGAGACGAAACCGCGCAGCCCTGCGCGGAGCATTTTGCGCCTTTGCCCGAAGGCGGCGGCCACGACGGTTTCCATCGCCGCGAAACTCGGTTCCTCCGCAGTCATCGTCCGGGGCGTCATCCTGACGACCGAGGAGACGACATTGGGTGGCGGGGTAAAGGCCGAGGCCGGAATGTCGAACTCGAGGGTGACATCCATCAGCCACTGGGTCATTACCGACAGCCGGCCGTATTCCTTGGTGCGGGGCTTTGCCGTCAGCCGAAGAGCGACCTCCCGCTGGAACATCAGCGTCAGGCTGACAAATTCTTTTGCCTGCTTCAGCCAGCCGATCAGCAGCGGCGTGGCGACGTTGTAGGGTAGGTTCGCGATGATCGCGCGCGGGGCGGGCGCCAAGGCGATCGGATCGGTTTCCAGCGCATCCCCATGGATGACGGTCAGTTTTCCCTCGGCTGCAGCGACCAGCGTTTGAAGGGCGGCGACGCAACGCGGGTCGCGCTCGATCGCGATCACTTTTTGCGCGCCTCCGTCCAGTAATGCGCGGGTCAAACCGCCGGGTCCGGGTCCGATTTCGATCGCGTTGACGCCAGTCAAGTCGCCGGCTGTGCGCGCTATTTTTGCGGTTAAATTCAGGTCGAGCAGGAAGTGTTGACCAAGCCTTTTGTCGGCATCGAGCTGCCAGGCCTTGATCACGTCTCTCAGTGGCGGGAGGTCCGAAACCGTGTCAGCCGCCACGGGCTAGCCGGGCTGCGAGATTGAGGGCGGCGATCAGGCTGTCCGGCTTGGCGGTTCCTGTGCCCGCGATGTCGATCGCGGTGCCGTGATCGGGGGAGGTTCGGATGAAATCCAGGCCCAGGGTGACATTGACACCATGATCGTAATCTATTGTTTTCAAGGGGATAAGTGCTTGATCGTGATAGTGACAGATCGCAACGTCGTAGGTTTCGCGGGCCCGCGGGTGAAACATCGTGTCCGGCGATTTCGGCCCCTCGACATTCCAGCCTTCGGCCTTGAGCGCGGCGATCGCCGGCATGACAATATCGATCTCTTCCCGGCCCAATGCCCCGTCTTCGCCCGCATGCGGATTGACGCCGGCCATGGCGATTCGCGGCTGCGCTATGCCGAATTGTCTCTGCAGGGCCAGGGCGGCGATGCGCGCCTTGGTGACGATTTCCTCCACGCTCAGCATGTCCAACGCAGTACGGAGAGACTGATGAACGGTAATCGGCACCACGCGCAGCCCGTCGATGACCAGCATCATGACGGGCGGTGTCTCGCTTCCGGCCAGTGCAGCCAGGAACTCGGTATGGCCGGGATAAGAAAAGCCGGCTGCATAAAGCGTGCTTTTCTGAATGGGATTGGTGACCATTGCCGCTGCCTGACCGGCGATTACCAGAGCATGGGCGCGGGTAATGCTTTCGATCACTGCATTTGCATTAGCAGGATCGAGCTGTCCAGGAGACGCAATTACAGCGTGTTCAAGCGACAAAACAGGCAGCGCGTCGCCGAATCGAGCCTGTGCGGGGGACTCGATTTTGGCAATCGGTATGTCGAGCCCCAACATGGCGGCCAACCCCCGCAGCCTGTCTGCATGGTCGATCAGAAAGAACGGCGCTACCGGCTGGTTATCGCGCTCAAGCCATGATTTCAGTGCAATTTCCCCGCCGATACCGGCGGGCTCGCCCATCGTCAGGCATAGCGGCAGCAGATCCGCCATGACCTGTGCTTTAGACCCTGACGTCTACGAAGCCAGATGAGCGCAGATCGCTAAGATATCGCTGCTGCTGCATATCCAGCCGGTCGAGAAATATCTGAGTGCCGACCTGTTCCTTCGTCGGTGGCTCACGCTTAGGCGGATCTTTCCTGGCGCAGACCATGAACAGCATCATGCCGTCGTTGGTCGGAACCGGCTGGCTGATCTGGTTTACGGCCAGTGTGCCGACGGCCGCAGCTATGCCACGCGGCAAGCTGGAGACCTTAACCATTTGCCCGGGGGGGCCGAGATCTCCGCCTAGCCCATCGCGTTTGCCCTTGGCATCGATTGCAGCACAGTTGGACAGAGTTGCGCCAATCTGTTGGGCCTCTTGAACAAGGCGGGGCAGGTCCTCTTTCGTAGGTTGTTTGGTGAAGGGAATCAGTACGTTCTTGAGATGGATCTCCGCCAAGTTCGGATCCCCCGCCAGTGCGTCACCTTTGGCGCGCAATAGCACGATATTATACCCGGCTTGAGACCTTACAGGTTGGCTGATGGTCCCCGGGGCCATTTTGCGGATCGTCTGGTCGATTTCATCGGGTAGTTCGCCGTCCTGAACGGTCCCAAGGTCGCCGCCCTGGGCCGCGCCGGCGGCCTGGCTGAACTGCTGCGCGAGTTTGGCAAAATTGGCGCCGTGCTGGAGTTGATCTTCCAGATTATCCGCGAAAGCCTTAACACGGGCGTCGTCCGACGGGGAATCGACCGACAGGAATATCTCGGCAACGAGATATTGCTGCTTGTTAACGCTGGCCATCATTTTGGAATAGGCGGCGTCGATCTCTTCGTCCGTTACCTCGACGCGATGACGAATTTCCTTTTGGACAACTTTGCGCCAGGCCACTTGAGCGTTCGTCTGTTTTTCCATCGTGGAAAACGGAACACCCTGCTTGGCCAACAATTCCTTGAACTGATCCAATGTCTGATGATTGGACTCTGCGGTCTGCTTCAGCTCGTTTTGAACTTCTTCCTTGTCGACGGTGAGCTTCAGCCGTTTCGCTTCCTGAATGCGGAGCTGGTCGTCGATCAGGGAGCGAAGTACCTGTGGCATCAATTTCTCGCGAACCTCAGGCGTGTCGGGGTAACTGCCTGCCAGCATGGCAAGTTTTATACGCCCGTTCAGGTCGTCCTCCGAGATTGCCTCGTCGTTAACGACGGCAACGATCTTTTCCACGGGGTCTGCGGCATGCACCGAACTGGGGTGCAGCATCAGCACAACGGCGGCCAGAGCCGCGCAGGCAGAAGTTCGAAGAAGCGAAGGTCTAAGGTTGGTCATGGCACTCGGTTCTAGAGAAAAGCGTCGATGACGCGTTAGCCGTCTTCCAGGTACAGCAACGCGCCGATCCCGCCAAGGAGGCTGAGGCCGGCAGGCGTCCAAGCAGCGAGTGCGATCGGTATCGTTTCCGACTCACCCAGCGCGCGAACGACGTTGCCAAGGAAAAATAGCGCAAATGCGGCAACGATGCCGGTTGCTATAACAAAAAGAGTGCCGCCGCGTCGTGTCTGTCGAAGCGCGGCAGCGGCGGCGATCAACACCAACCCACTAAACAAAAAGGGGTCGGCTAACAGTTCCAGATATTGGAGCCGGAGCCTGATAGCAGAAATGCCGGTCGCCTCCATCGTTTGGATATAGTGCTGGATCGTCCAGAAAGAGTGGCTTTTGGGTGAGGCGAATATTTCCTGGATCTTGCCGGGGGTCATATCTGTTGGGACGGTGGTTTGCGGAACCAAGGTCGGTGGTTCGTCCGGACGGTTTGGATAATTGAGTTTGCCGCCGTTTACGACCCAACTCGTCCCGACGAGGGCTGCATCGGGGGCATCCAATCGCCCGGTAAGCTGGTCGGAGTCGGTTAGGAAATAGATGGACACATCCTTGAGCCGCCATGTCGAAGAATCGACATTGCGCGCGTGAATGATGGTGTAGGAATCGGTTCCGCTCTGCCTTAGCCAAAGACCGCCGGCAGAGAGATCGATCGTGCTTGTCTTTCCTCTCAGCAGAGTATTGTCCATCTGCTCAAATTTGGCGCTGAAAGCAGAACCTATAGGATTGATGAGCGTTACCTTGACGACGCCGATTGTGATTGCGACGAGTATTGCGGGCATCAGGAATTCCCACGCCGACACGCCGACAGCACGCAGCACAACGAGTTCGCTCGTGCGCGTCAGTCGCCAAAATGTGAAGAGGGCGCCGAATAACACGGCAAACTGAAACAGTTGCTGGCCGACTTCCGGCAGCTGGAAAAACGACATCTTCGCAATTTGAGCGAACGTCACTTCCGGATGGCTGGCAGCCCGTCGGATCAATTCCAACGTGTCGATCAGGTAGATCACCGTCAGCAGAACGCTGACGAAGATAAGGAAACTGGTCAGATATTGGCGGCTGAGATATCTCAGCAATGTGAACGATTTCATGCCGGCTGCCAGAAAACCGCCCAGCGCGGCAGAACCCGAGGCAGCCACTGACGCCAAGGCTGAAATCCGTCATTGGCGCGGGCAAACAGAACAAATATCGTCAAACTTGGACCGATTGCTGCGAGGTACAGGAGCGGAATTGCCAGCCAGTGGTTGCGGGCAAAATTCGCTAGGCCGATCGATGTGCCTTGAATAAGCAAAACAACTACGCTGCCGGTCATGATCCGCCGTGATTGCCCGCGTCGATCGAAATGGCCACCCAATAGTGTATAGAGGCCAACCATCGCAAGCGCGACTACGAACAGTGGGCTGCTGATACGGTTATGAGCTTCGGCGCTAAACGCCATCTCGAACCCTTTGTCGTCTGCGCTTTGCGAACCAGCGAGCAGCTCAGGCAAAGTTCTTTCGCTGGGTTCCCTCCAGCGCGTCGTTAGCGCCTCGGCAACCTGCTGCAAATCGACCGTGCCGCGTGCGAATTCGGTTGTTCTCGGACGCCCGGTAACCGCATCTATCTCCTGGCGGCTGACGTCGAACACGATAATTTCTGGGCCATGATCCCCTTCGACCACAATGCCGCGTTTAGCGACGGTCGTCGTCGGCCGTCCATTTGTTTGCTCTTGGTAGATGAGAATCCCCGAGAGATCTCCATTAGCTTCGCGTTCACGGACGTAGATCGTCATCTTGTCGCCGATCGAGTTGAAAACTCCGGCATTTAGAGGAGCGCCGGCAAACTGTGTTCGCGTCATATCCTGCACCGTCTTTAGCCTTTCGTTGGCTACGGGCGCGATGAAGGCGTTGAGCAGGAAAACGAAGGTCGCGACGATTACTCCCAAAGCCAGGGCAGGTTTTGCCAAGCGCCACTGACTAAGCCCAAGAGCGCGCAACACAATCAACTCGCTCTCTGCAGTCAGCTTATTATAGACGAAAAGAATCACCATGAAGAAGATGATAGGCAGAACCACGGCCACAATGGGCGGCATGGCCAGCAGTACCAGGTAGAGAAAAAGCCCGATCGGAGCGCCGCCGTTGATCGCCAATTCAAAGAATTTCAGCGACTCGATCAACCAGGCAACAAGGCTCACGATTACAGTCGCAATCAGAGTCGAAATTGCGAGATTGCGGAACAGGTAGCGGGAGATCAGGCTGGGATTCATGCGATCGGCATTATGATGGATGAACTCAGTCTATCGTTTCGTCATTGGCTTTGACAAATTTTCTTCGATAGGGTTCTGTCGGCCTCGCGAGATTGCGTGCGACGTTCCAGTTCAAGCCGCTTTTTAAGATAAATTTTGAGGGGTTCCGTGATGGAGATCAACTTCGTCAAACCCGCGCTGCCAGGCAACGGTACGATTGTTCTCGCAATATTCGAAGAACGCGGGTTGGGAGAGCTTGGCCAAACTGTCGACAAGGCGTCGGGAGGGCAACTGACGCGTGCCATGACCGCCGCCGGTTTCAGCGGTAAGTCTGACGAGACTCTGATGATACAGGCCCCAGCTTGGTTTGATCGCGTGTTGCTGATCGGGATGGGCAAGCTCGATCTGGTTAAGCCCATGGTAGCTGAGGCGGCAGGAGGGGGTATCTATGCTCAACTCGTCTCAGCAAAAGCCACATCGGCCACGGTGATCCCCGATACGCCTAAGGACGTCCCTGCTGGATTCAATTTTGCCGCTGACATCGCCATGGGTGCGTTGCTGCGATCATATCGCTTCGACAAATACAGGACGGTTCAAAAGCCGGGACAAAAGCCGGTCCTTACGGAGCTCACCATTGCGGCGGTGCATCCCAATGCAGCGCGAAGCGGGTTCAACAGGGCAAAGGCGGTTGCCGAGGCTGTTTTCTTTACGCGCGACCTGGTGTCGGAGCCCGCAAACATCCTTTATCCGGAAAGCTTTGCCGAGCGTGTGCGCGAGCGCCTGACCGGTCTCGGCGTCACAGTCGAGGTTCTGGGCGAGGCGAAACTCGCCAAGCTAGGAATGGGAGCTCTGTTGGGGGTCGGGCAGGGGAGCGAGCGAGAAACTCAGCTTGTCGTCATGAGTTACAACGGCGCACCGAAGGTTAAGAATAAACGGCCGGTCGCCTTCGTCGGCAAAGGCGTAACTTTCGATACCGGAGGTATATCGCTCAAGCCTGGTGCCGGAATGGAAGATATGAAGTGGGATATGGCAGGGGCCGGCGCAGTCGCCGGGTTAATCGCCGCTCTTGCGGGACGCAAAGCAAAGGTTAACGCCGTTGGCGTCATTGCATTGGTTGAAAATATGCCTGATGGCAAAGCGCAGCGACCTGGCGACATCGTCAAATCCATGTCAGGCCAAACTATAGAGGTTCTGAATACCGATGCCGAAGGTCGGCTCGCCCTTGCCGATGCGCTTTGGTACACCGTTGACCGATTTAAACCTCAGGCGATGGTCGATCTAGCCACCCTTACCGGTGCCGTCATCATTGCACTGGGGAGTGAATTCGCTGCCGTGTTTGCCAACGACGATGGCTTGGCTAATCAATTGTTGGCAGCCGGGACGGAGACCGGGGAAAAACTCTGGCGCCTCCCGATGGTCGATTCCTACGACAAACAGATCGATACAGATGCAGCTGATATGAAAAACATATCGGATGGTCGGGGTGCGGGCAGCGCAATCGGAGCGGTATTCCTGAAGCGCTTCGTCAAGGATACGAAGTGGGCTCACCTCGATATCGCTGGGGTCGCATGGTCGAAGAAGGATTCGGCGACGGTGCCGAAGGGGGCAACCGCCTTCGGCGTGCGGCTGCTCGACCGGTTCGTGGCCGACTCATTCGAACATTGAGCGAGGTCCGATTCTATCATCTGCAGCGCCAGCGCCTGGAAGATGCGCTGCCCGCCTTGCTGGAAAAGGCGCGGGATCGTGGACACAGGATTGTGGTGCAGGCCGGCTCGCCCGAGCGTGTAAAGGCGCTGGACGCACTGCTGTGGACTTATCGCCCCGAGAGCTTTCTGGCGCACGGCAGCGCGTCGGCCTCTGCGCCGGAACAACCTATCTGGCTCACTGCAGATGAGGAAAACCCGAACGCCGCCGATGTGCTGATCCTGGTCGACGGGGCGTCCGCCGAGGTCGCGCCCTACAAGCTGTGTTGCGAACTGTTCGACGGACAGGACGAAGACGCAGTCGCCGCCGCGCGCCAGCGGTGGAGCGAGTATAAGACCGCCGGTCACGCCATCACCTATTGGCAGCAGAGTGAGCGCGGCGGCTGGGAAAAGCGGGCCTAGCTCTCCCGTTTCTTCAACAGCAACTCCGCGATCTGCACCGCGTTCAGCGCGGCGCCTTTCAGAAGTTGGTCGCCGGCGACGAACAACGCTATGGATCGGCCACTTGGGTCGCTCAAGTCCTGGCGGATGCGGCCGACCAGAATGTCATCCTGACCAGAGGCTTCGATCGGCATCGGGAAGTGGTTGTTCGGCGCGTCGTCGACCAATCGAACGCCGGGGGCGTCGGCAATGAGCGCACGGGCCCGGTCGGGCGTCATCGGGTTTTCGAACTCGACCGTGATCGCGACGCTGTGGGCGCGTAGCACCGGCACGCGCACGCAAGTGGCTGAGACCGCCAGATCCGGAGCGCCGAATATTTTGCGAGCCTCAGCGATGACCTTGGACTCCTCGCCGTTATAGCCGGTCGCTGGGTCGATCGTGGTATTATGGCTGAATAAGTTGAATGCGTAGGGGTGGGGTAGGACGGTGTGCTCGTATTCGCGCCCTTCCAGATAGGCCCGGGTCGAATGTCGCAGTTCCTCCATCGCCGCCGCGCCGGCACCAGATGCTGCCTGGTAGGTGGCGACAATAAGTCGGCGAATGGGGTTACTGCGATGCAAGGGCCATAGCGGCGTCAACGAGATAATTGCCGCGCAATTCGGATTTGCAATGATGCCCCTATGGCCTTCCAGCGCATCCGGATTGATTTCGGGCACAACTAGCGGAATGTCGGCATCCATGCGGAAGGCAGAGGAATTGTCGACCACGACTGCGCCGCGCCGGACTGCAAGCGGTCCGAAATGCTTTGATGGGCCGCTGCCCGCCGAAAACAGTGTCAGATCGATATTGTGGAAATTTTCCTCGTTCAGTTCTTCAACCGCGGTATCCTCGCCGCGGAAGGGTAAGGTGCGGCCGACAGACCGTTTGGATGCAAACAGGCGCAGCGACGCCAACGGAAAATTGCGCTGTTCCAGGCAGTGAATTAGTTCGATGCCGACCGCACCGGTGGCGCCGACAATCGCGACGCGGGGGTTCGATAAAGTCTGGTAACTGGCGCTCATCACTCACTCCGATAATGCGGGCCGATAATGCGGGTGGGGTGGAGCCAGACAACAAAAAGGCCCCGTCCGACACCGGCGAGGCCTGTTTGGTTCGTTCTAGCCTGACTTCAGCCGAACAACTCCGCACAAGCGCCACCGGCGGTGGTCTTGGTCGTCGTCGTCGTTTTTTTAAACATGAAGCTGGGCATGGCGCGGTCCTAAAGCGACGACGGACGTTTGTAAAGTCTTCCGTAAAGAAGTCGGGTCAGGGTGGACGGTAGCGGGAGCGCCCGCTATAAGGCGCGCAAATCTCCATCTTTTTTTAAACCGTAAGAGAACCGCATGTCTGTCGAACGCACCTTTTCTATCATTAAGCCCGACGCCACGCGGCGCAACCTTACCGGGTCAATTAACCAGAAGCTGGAAGCCGCAGGCTTGCGGATTGTTGGTCAAAAGCGACTGCAGCTAACAGAGGCGCAGGCCAAGGCCTTCTACGCTGTCCATGCAGAGCGTCCGTTCTACGGTGAACTGGTCAGCTTCATGATCTCCGGTCCGGTCGTGGTCCAGGTTCTGGAAGGCGATAATGCTGTCGCGAAAAATCGAGCGATCATGGGCGCGACCAATCCGGCCAATGCCGAATCAGGCACAATCCGTAAGGAATTTGCTGAATCAATCGAGGCCAACTCGGTTCATGGATCGGACAGCCTCGAGAATGCGAAGAACGAGATCGCGTTCTTCTTCTCCGAATCCGAAATCGTCGGTTAGTGCCGCTTTCGTTGGCCGGGACCTATAAGGTCCCGGTGACGAAACCAATGAACAGCACTAGGACGACCACGCCTATTATGCTGCGGACAAGCAGATGGGTGAACCCGCTCCACATCCGCTTGTGAGACTCTAGATCCGGGAAATCTTCTGTGGTGACCGGGCTGCTCATGCTATTTCCTCGCTAACTGGTATTAATCTTTTAGACACGATGGCGCTTCGTCATCAAGTCGAATATCAAGATTTCGGGCGGTCTGCGGCGCTTTACCCGAGTGGGTTCAGCAATGGGGTCTGAGCGAATTTGCCGGCTGTAATACGGGCTATTTCGTCAACAATTTTAACGCGCCCTTCTGCGATCAGTCTAACCGCGAGCGGGTAGCAGCGATGTTCCGCCTCTAAGATGCGTCTGGAGAGAGCATCTTCGTCGTCGCCGTCATGGACCGGTACCGCAGCCTGAAGGATGATCGGACCTGCATCCATTTCGGGACGCACAAAATGAACCGTGCAGCCGGAAAAGCGTACTCCGGCAGCCAATGCCTGTGCATGCGAATCAAGCCCCTTAAATGAGGGCAGAAGCGACGGATGGATGTTAATCAGCCTGTCGTGCCAACTCTGAGCGAAGCCCGCCGTAAGCAATCGCATAAATCCCGCGAGGCAGACCAAGCCGACCTCTGCTTCGCAAAGAGCATTGTCGAGTGCAGCATCGAATGATTCGCGGTTGGTGAAGTCTTTATGTGGAATTACCAGAGTCCGAATGCCAGCATCAACTGCGCGCTGTAGCCCTCCAGCGTCTGCACGGTTCGAAATGACGAGTGCGATTTCGGCCGGATACGAGGCGTCGGTTGTTGCGTCGATCAGGGCTTGAAGATTACTGCCCCGCCCGGAGATCAGAACGCCCAGTTTCAGCTTTGGAACTGAAGTGAGTCCTACCATGCTGACTCGACATGGGAAATCTGAACTCGATTTTCGTCCGGCGCCTTTACGACCGTGCCGATATCGCGTGCGCCGATATCGGCCAACAGGGCCAAGGTATCGTCTCGGTTGTTGGCTGCGACGATCGCGACCATGCCGATCCCGCAGTTGAATGTCCGAGCCAGTTCAGCGGCGGGAAGGCCGCCCACGCCGGCCATCCAGCGAAAAACCGGGGACAAGCTCCATTTATTGGCATCCAACGCGACACCCAGACCGTCGGGTAGTACGCGCGGAATATTCTCAGTCAAGCCGCCGCCGGTAATATGGGCGAAACCCTTCACTAGGCCAGAGCGCACTAATTTCAGGGCAGGCTGAACGTAAATCACGGTGGGAGTCAGCAACGCGTCGCCGAGCGTCTTGGCAGGCTCGAACGGGGCAGGAGCGGTCCAATCCAGCCCAGATTGCTCGACCAGCTTGCGCACAAGCGAATAGCCGTTGGAATGTACACCGCTCGAAGGCAGCCCGATGACGACATCTCCTTCGACGATGTTTGTTCCGTCGAGCGCTTGGCCGCGTTCGACTGCGCCGACCGCGAAGCCGGCCAGGTCGTAATCGCCTTCGGCGTAGAGCCCGGGCATCTCGGCTGTTTCGCCGCCTATTAACGCGCAGCCGGCGATCCTGCACCCTTCGGCGATACCCGCGATAATTCTGCGGGCGGTATCGACCTCCAGTTTGCCGGTCGCGAAATAATCGAGGAAGAAGAGCGGCTCGGCTCCCTGAACGATCAAGTCGTTGACGCTCATGGCAACAAGATCAATGCCGATCGTGTCATGCAGGCCCGTCGCAATTGCGATCTTCAGTTTCGTGCCGACTCCGTCTGTGGTCGCAACCAGGATCGGGTCCTTGAAGCCTGCAGCTTTCGGATCAAATAACGCGCCGAATCCACCAAGTGACGCTGTCGTCCCCGAGCGCGCTGAAGCGCGCGCCAGAGGAGCGATCGCTTTTACCAGCGCCGCCCCGGCATCGATGTCTACCCCGGCAGCCTTATAGGCGCCGATGGGTTCGTTCTTTGGTGTGGTAATGGCGTCCTCGCGCTCGCTAAGATATGGTCCGGGCAACCCAATAAGGCGATTGGCTTCGGCGGGCATAGATGAGCGAACATGAACTGCTTTGCAATGTTTAGAGGCTTAGAGAAGGTCCGAATCTCCGCGATTGCGGCAATTTTGGTTGCCAGCCTAACCTTGGCGGCGAATGGACACGCCGAAACCTATATGACGGTTAGCGACGTGCCCGTGGACGTTACTGCGAAGAATGCTGCTGCTGCGCGGGATCAAGCAATCGCGACCGCGCAGGGCAAGGCTTTCGATCGGCTGGTCAAACGTTTGGTGCCCAATGCAGCAGATCAGGCGCGGATCCACCCAAGCCAAGAGATGATCGAAGGCTTCGTACAAGACTTTGGAGTCGAAAACGAACGGGTGTCGCCGGTTAGATATATCGGCCTCTATAGCGTGCGTTTTCGAGCGAGCTTGGTGAAAAAATATCTAACCGATTCGGGCGTCAATGCCGTAGGTGACCAGCAGCAGGTTTTGGTTGTGCCATTATACAGGACAGCTACCGGCGCGCTTCTTTGGGACGGCGGAAATGATTGGCGTGCGGCCTGGGATCGCGGCGGATTTGGCGACGGACCGGTCACGCTGATTCTGCCGAATGGCGATTCGTTCGACACTGGATCTTTGTCCGCCGCGGCAGCGGGAAACGGCGATATGGGCGGGCTCGGTACTCTGATCGGCCGATATCATGCTGCCGGGGTCATTGTAGCGACAGCCGCCCCTCGTGATCCCGCGCTTGGTGCATCATCAGGTTTGTCACTGACGCTGGCGACCTACGACCAGACGGGGCCGAAGGGAGCGCAGACGCTGACGATCAATCCTGTTCCCGGCGAGCAAGCGCAAAAAACCCTGTTGCGCGGTGTATCCGCCTCGGCTGACCTGCTCGAGACAGGTTGGCGACAGGCGATTGCCAACGGCGGTTCTACGGGGCTGGTGGTATCCTCGGGGGCGCCCGAGCAAGCGGATGTCAGCGCTGGTCAAACGGCCTCTAGTGCAATCACAACTTATCGAATCGGATTGCCGCTGGTTGGCGTCGCCGAGTGGGTGAAGGTTCGCAATCAACTTGCGGCGACAGGCGGAGTACAGCGTATTTCGCTCGATGCGCTTACGAGAGAAGGCGCAGCCTTTACGCTCGATTTTTCGGGCGATGCATTGGCCCTTCAAGCAGCCTTGTCGGGGAGCGGCTATGTGTTGGTTCAGACAACGCCTGCGAATGCCGCCGGACCTGGCTCATTCCAATTGCGCGCAGTAACCAGCGTGTCGCCCGGACCTTCGACTGCGCAATGATCGGCCGCGCGGAACTCCCTTTTGCGCGCCAGACTTTGTTCTGGATGGTCGTTGCAGCCGCTTTTATTCTACTCATATGGTTGCTGCGAGGGATGCTGCTGCCGTTTGTTTTAGGCATGGCGCTTGCCTATGTTTCGGCCCCCGCGGCCGACCGTCTTCAACAGGCTGGGGTGCCGCGCTGGATAGCTACTTTGCTGGTCCTCGGGCTAGTCGTCGGTTTGGGCGTATTGGTGCTCGTCCTGGTGGTTCCTCTCATCATCAATCAGATCGCACAATTGGTGCAGCAGGCACCAGTTTATCTCGATGTTCTGCGCCATCGTATTTTGCCACAGATAACGGAGTTCGTTGCACGCATTGGTGGGCCGCGCGACGCGTTCGATGTCCAAAAGGCCGCCGGGGCCTATGTCGGCAGCGTTAGCTCGTGGATATTCGGAGTTTTGGGCCATATTTGGTCCAGTGGCTTGGCGATAGCCGATGTATTTTATGTTTTGTTGCTGACACCTCTCGTGGCGTTCTATTTCCTGCGAGATTGGGATGGAATGATCGCGAAGCTCGATTCCTGGATTCCGTTGCGCCACCAAGTCCAGCTTCGTGGGTTGGCACGCGAAATCGATGATATTCTTGCAGGGTTCATACGTGGACAGGCCACGGTGTGCATTATTTTTGCTATCTATTATTCGGTTGCGCTGAGCGTAACCGGACTTGAGTTCGCTATTATAATTGGCATCGCTGCAGGGGTTCTTACGTTTATCCCCTACCTCGGAGCCAGCCTAGGGCTTCTCGCCAGCGTGATCGTCGGATTCATCCAATTCGACGATCACACGCGCGTAGCAATCGTCGCCGGCGTCTACATCCTCGGTCATTTGGTCGAAAGCAATTTGGTGACCCCTTCATTGGTTGGCGACAGGGTGAAGCTTCATCCTGTCTGGATTATTTTTGCCTTGATGGCCGGTGGTGCTTTGTTTGGATTTACCGGAGTACTTCTGGCAGTGCCTGTTGCTGCGGTGGTCGGTGTCCTTGTGCGCTTCGGCCTTGGTCAATATCTCGACAGCAATTTCTACGACAATCGAGTGGCGCCACTACCGCCGGTTGACCCGGGCGACCTCTAAATCCGATGTCGTTACCTGAACAGCTGCCGTTCGAGTTTGATCATCGGATTGCAAGGGGGGTTGGTGATTTTCTGGTGGCCGCCGGCAATAGACGGGCGATCGAATGGATAGATCGGTGGCCCGAATGGCCCTTTACGGCTTTAGTTGTCGTCGGGCCGAAGGGGAGCGGGAAAACGCACCTCGCGGCTCTATGGAAGGCTCAATCTTGTGCGGAAGTTGTCGAACTGAGTAGCGGCAACATCGAGCGGGCCGCGGCGATCGCCGGGTCGGGTCGGCCAGTCCTTATCGATGATTGCGATCTTGCTCTCCAAACGCCTGAAGCGGAGCGCGCGCTTCTTCAACTGTATAACCTTATGCGCGCGGCTCAAGGACAGCTTTTCCTTACAGCAGCTAGATCTCCCGGCGATTGGCATATCGACATTCCTGATCTGAAATCGCGATTGAAGAGTGCGATGATAGTCACGATCGATCCACCGGACGATGGGATGCTGGCTTCAGTTGCAGTTAAACTCTTCTCGGACCGCCAGGTGGTAGTAGGCGAAGACGTCATCGCTTATTTGGTTAATCGAGGCGAGCGCAGTTTTGAGGGTCTGGCGCGTGCCGTCGATGCGCTCGATCGAGCGGCGCTCGCCGCCAAGCGCCCGATAACATCCGTTCTGGCGCGAGAGATTCTTGCGGGAACGGAACAGTATGACGAGACGAACGAAGTCTAGTCTATTCAGTGAGGCGTCAGAAACCGCCTCAAACTTGCTTGATCCGAAGACAGTCGATCCCACGACCCGGCTTTAACGTCAAAGATCGCCAGTGCGCAGGTTGGAAATTTTTCACGCACCGCTGAAGCACCAGCACTGGAAGAATGTCCTGACAGCCATAATGCGACTTCCTGCATGCAGGGATTGTGACCGATGACCAAAACATTCTCTATATTCTGCGGACACTCGCGCAGGCGCGCTATCAGTTTAGCGGCGCTGCATAGATAAAGTTCTCGTTCGATTGTCGGTTCTAGCGATTGTGCTAGCTCTGCGGCAGCTATTTCCCAGGTTTCTCGAGTGCGACACGCTGCAGACACAAGGGCCAAGTCAATGATCGTATGGGATAAAATTTTGCCTGCCCAGGCCGCATCTCGTCGTCCTCGCTCGGTCAGCGGGCGATCAAAATCCTGTTGGCCGAGAAGCGGTTGAGCTGCCTTTGCATGGCGAAGAAGAGACAAGACCGGCATGTCGAATCTTTCGGTATTCTTTGCGATTTGTGCATTTGATCAGCTTGTCTTTGGTAGCGCATTCGTCGCGATTTTGCTATGTACGTGGCGCGAGCGATGGCTGACTATTAAAGTCCGTCCGATTTCTGCATTTGCGAGGATGGAATGGAATCGACCTCACCGGTGAAGGATGTCGAGACCCCTATTGTCGTGCTCGCACGCGATACGGACCGGCTTCTCAATCGGGAATTATCCTGGCTGGCATTCGATCAGCGTGTTCTTGAAGAAGCTCAAAATCCGCATCATCCGCTGCTTGAACGCGTTCGTTTCCTATCGATCATGTCTTCGAACCTGGACGAGTTCTTCATGGTCAGGGTTGCTGGGTTGAAGCAGCAGGTCTTGGCGGGCGTTGTCACGCCAAGTGCCGACGGACTGACGCCGATCCAACAGCTTCGCGCGGTCAGGGATCGCGTACAGGATATGATGGTAGATGCCCGCAACACTTGGCACACGCTACGCCGCGAGTTGCGGGAAAGCGGCATCGCGGTCATCGACGCAGCGGAACTCAGCGAGACTGAGCATGATTGGTTGGAAGCAAAGTTTCTGGGGGACATATTCCCGATTCTAACGCCACTCGCGATGGGGCCAACTCATTCATTTCCATTCATTGCCAATCGGGGAATCGCACTAGCAGTCCAAATGTTCGACGACCGCGCTGGGCGAGATCTGGATGCCTTGGTGCCGATACCGTCACAGCTTGAGCGGTTCGTCGCGCTCCCAGGGGCTGAGACACGCTTTATCCCTTTGGAGCAGGTGATCCTACTGTTTCTGAATTATTTGTTCCCGCCGTTCGCTTTGCGGGCGTCGGGCGTTTTTCGAATTCTGCGTGACAGCGACCTCGAAGTCGATGACATCGACATAGAGGAAGATGCACATCACCTGATGCAGAATATCGAGAGCGCGCTCAAGCGCCGTCGTCGCGGCAACGTAATTCGCTTGAATGCCAGCGACGACATGTCGTCCGATCTGCTTGATTTTTTGACCGAGGAGCTCGGTGTGCCCCACGAAGATGTCAGCATATCCGAGGGGCTGATAGGCCTGGTCGATATTAAACAGCTTATCATCGACACACGGCCGGACCTCTTGTTCACACCTTATACTGCTCGTTTTCCTGAACGCATTAGGGACTTCGGGGGTGACTGCTTCGCGGCTATTCAGGCCAAAGATATCGTCGTCCACCATCCGTACGAGAGTTTTGACGTCGTCGTGCAGTTCCTGCGTCAAGCAGCGCATGACCCGGATGTCGTGGCAATAAAGCAAACGCTTTACCGAACATCCAACGATTCTCCGATCATTAGGGCGTTGATCGAGGCTGCTGAAGCCGGCAAATCTGTAACAGCCTCAGTCGAGCTCAAGGCGCGCTTCGATGAGGAGGCAAATCTTCGTTGGGCTCGGGATCTCGAACGGGCCGGCGCGCAGGTTGTGTTCGGATTTGTCGACTTGAAGATCCACGCCAAGACCTCTTTGGTCGTAAGGCGAGAAGGCGGGACGCTCAGGTCCTACGTGCACTATGGCACCGGGAATTATCATCCGGTTACTGCGAAGGTCTATACCGACCTTTCCTTTTTTACCTGCGATCCCGTGCTGACACGGGACGCGCAGCGCATGTTCAATTTTATGACCGGCTATGCCCAGCCTGATGCATTAGAAAAAGTCGCAATTTCTCCAATCAACCTGCGACGGACGATCGTCGGGCTGATCGAGGACGAAATTCGTCATGCGGAGAAAGGACGACCGGCTCAGATTTGGGCAAAAGTGAACAGCTTGGTGGATCCTGAGATGATTGATCTATTGTATCGCGCGTCTGCATCCGGAGTTGAGATCGAACTTATCGTGCGCGGCATCTGCTGTCTGCGACCTGGTGTCCCCGGTCTTTCTGAGCGAATAAAGGTTCGCAGCCTCGTGGGCCGTTTCTTGGAGCATGCTCGCATCTTATGCTTCGGTGCTGGCCATTCTCTCCCGTCAAAGCACATGAAGCTCTATATTTCTTCCGCCGACTGGATGCAGCGAAATCTGGACCATCGTATCGAAACGTTGGTACCGCTGGAAAATCCAACAGTACGCCAGCAGGTTTTCGATCAGATTATGGTTGCCAATCTCAAAGACGATACGCAAAGCTGGCAGATGCTGCCCGACGGGACCTACTCTCGGATCAAATCGGGCCGAAATCCATTTTCAGCCCATAATTATTTCATGACAAATCCGAGCCTTTCCGGGCGTGGTAGTGCGTTGCAAGAAACCCGTAACCCGCCCCGATTACAGCTTAAGTCCAGTTTGTGACGGAGTTTGTAGGGCGCCAGCGCGCTCGCAGGGCGGTGCGGACGCGAAGCGCCACACCGAGCAGTCAACGCGTTGCAGTGATCGATATTGGATCTAACTCCGTTCGACTTGTCGTATTCGATGGTCTGTCGCGTGCACCAATTCCGCTGTTCAACGAGAAAGTCTTTGCCGCACTGGGAAAGACCGTCGGCGAGACCGGGAGGTTGAATCCGTCGGGCGTCGAACAGGCGTTTTCGACGTTAACCCGATTCAGTCTGCTGCTTAAGGCGATGAAGGTCGAGGCGTGCCATGTGGTTGCCACTGCCGCGGTGCGCGATGCCGCTGATGGGGCCGGCTTCCTTCAGGAGGTGAAGGCACGATCCGAACTGGATGTAACGATCATAAGCGGCGAGGAAGAGGGACGACTTTCCGCTGAAGGCGTTCTGTCCGGTATCCCCGAGGCGGACGGCGCAATGGGAGATATGGGAGGCGGCTCGGTCGAGCTTGTTCAAATCAAGAACGGCGTTGTCGGTGAGCGCACCACCATGCCCTTCGGACCGTTTCGGCTGATTGCCATGGGCGGCTCGCGGAGTACGCAAGTGTCGATGGTTGAATCGCGACTGGCAACTCTGCCTTGGCTGCCGGAGGTTCGTGGGGCGGCGGTGTATGCCGTAGGGGGCATTTGGCGGGCCTTTGCTAAAGTTCATATGGAGCATATTGGTCATCCGCTCCATATCATCCATCATTATGCGATCAATGCGGTCGAAGCGATTGAGTTTGCGCAGCTTTTGTCGAGACAGAGCCGAGTGTCGCTCGAGGGGTCGGGCATTTCGCGCCGCCGGGTCGAAGCACTCCCCTATGCGGCCATGTTTATGGAGTGTCTTCTGAAGCGCGCCCTTCCAGACAAGCTGGTATTTTCGGCTTACGGCCTACGCGAGGGCATTTTACATGACTTGCTCCCCTCCGAAACGCGTGCACTCGATCCGCTATTGTCGGCTTGCGACGAACTTGCTGGAAGGATCGGACGCTTCGGCGATGCACAAGCGCTTGTGTCCTGGATCAGGCCCCTCGGCCAGCCCTTCGCGACGCAACCTCGTCTATGTACGGCCACCTGCTTGCTGAGTGATATCGGCTGGCTTGAGCATCCTGACTACCGCAGTGAACAGGCGTACCTCAGAGCGATACGAACTCCTCTTGGGGGGATAGACCACATGGGACGCGCCTTTATCGCGTTGGCGCTGCACCTGCGTTATGGAGGGAGAGTTGACGACCCGGTGGCGTTTGCCGCTCACGCGCTACTCACCGAGCAGGAAGTCGCGGATTCGGCATTGCTGGGTTTGGCGCTAAGGCTTGCCTACACGCTATGTGGCGGGGCTCTATCGTTGCTTGACGCAGCCTCGCTGACGCGTGACCGAGATCGCGTGATCCTGCGGATCGCACCGGAGTTCGCCGATCTTTTGGTCGATGTCGTCGAGCGTCGTTTGGAGGCTGTCGCCAAGCTGCTGGGATTGTCTGCCGAAATTATGATTGCTCCACTACCAGCCCCAATAAGAGACGCAATGACGCGATAGGAACGGCCTTTAACCGACCGGAATTATCTTCACACGGCCTCGTTCAAGCCCGAGCATCAACTTTCCGTCGCGCAGAGCCTCGGCATCGGAACCAAAAAGCTCGTAACGCCAGCCCGATAAACCACCGTGCCCCGCTGCGATGCGCTCCAATTGATCGGTGGTGGCGAGCAAGCGTGCAGCGACTCCATTCTTTTCCGCCTTGTGCTTGAGGAGAACCTTGAGCAATTCGACTGTCGAGCCGAGATTTCCAGGGGTTTCCGCAATTGTTTCCGGTTTCGGCAACGTATCTGGCGACATTGCCATGACGCGCTCGATTGCTTCGATAACCGCAACGCCCCATTTGCCTTCGGCAAACCCACCAGGCAGGCCGCGTGTTCGGGCCAGCTGCGCCGTCGTTGTCGGCAGATGCGAGGCCAGTTCAATCAATGCTTCGTCGCGCAGTATGCGCCCCCGCGGCATGTCTCGCTTTTGTGCCTCGATCTCGCGCCAGGCTGCGAGCGCCTTTAAGGCGGCGAGAGTCCGCGGTTTGGGGTTGCGAAGCTTTAGTCGCCGCCAGGATTCAGCCGGGTCCAGGCGATAGATGGCGGGATCGCTAAGCACCGCCATATCCGCTTCCAGCCATGTCTCGCGGCCTGTTTTCTCGAGTTGGTCGCGAAGTTTTTCATAGACCGTTCTCAGATGGATGACATCGTCGAGGGCGTATGCCAATTGTCGTTCGGTTAAGGGGCGATAAGACCAGTCAGTGAATCGGCTCGATTTGTCGACTGCTGCTTTGGCCAGTTTGGCTACGAGCGACTCGTAGCTGGCGCTTTCGCCGAAACCGCAAACCATCGCAGCGACCTGGCTGTCGAAAATCGGGCTAGGGACCTTGCCGGTAGCATGAAAAAATATCTCCAAGTCCTGTCTGCCCGCATGGAAGACTTTCAGAACGTCTGGGGATTGCATGAGATCGTAAAGCGGCGCCAGGTCGATCCCTGGTGCCAGCGGGTCAATCGCCGCGACGGAGGTCGGACCGGCTAGCTGGACCAGGCAGAGCTTGGGCCAATAAGTCTGGTCGCGTAGAAACTCGGTATCGACGGCTACGAAGTCGGCAGAGGCCTGTTCCTTGCAAAACTGGGCCAATGTTTCGGTATCAGTGATTAGATTCATTCTGGCAGTTATACCGTTCGTTTGCGGTATGAATAGGGGCGGTTCTTGACATCCTAGCCTAAACTGACCTTCTTCCCGCCGAATCCCTTCTTGAGGCTCTCTACTATGCATCCCTACCGCACTCATTCCTGCGGCGCACTGCGCGTCACCGATGTAGGCGCCACGACCCGCATTTCCGGATGGGTGCATCGCAAACGTGACCACGGCAATTTGCTCTTCGTCGATCTGCGTGATCATTTCGGCGTTACCCAGTGTGTGGTCGATAGTGATAACCCCCATTTCGTTGCACTCGAAGGATTGCGGGTCGAATCCGTTGTTACCATCACGGGTCATGTCGTGGCGCGCAGTGCAGAGACGGTGAACCCGAAACTCGCGACCGGGGATGTCGAGGTGCGTGTCGAAGCTCTGACCGTACAGTCGCGGGCTGATTTGTTGCCTTTGCAGGTCAACAGCGAGACCGATGCCGCGGAGGAAATCCGACTTCGCTATCGGTTCCTGGATTTGCGACGCGACAAGATTCATCGCAATATTCTGCTGCGCTCAGCGGTCATATCCAGCCTGCGCCGCCGAATGCTGGACCAGGGCTTCACCGAGTTTCAGACCCCGATCCTGACCGCCTCCAGCCCAGAGGGCGCGCGCGACTTTCTGGTGCCCAGTCGACTACACCCCGGCACCTTTTACGCACTGCCCCAGGCGCCGCAGCAGTTCAAGCAGTTGCTTATGGTGGCAGGCTTCGACCGCTATTTCCAAATCGCACCTTGTTTCCGAGACGAAGATAGTCGTGCCGACCGAAGCCCAGGGGAGTTCTACCAGCTCGATTTCGAGATGTCTTTTGTCACTCAGGAAGATGTTTTCGCGGCGATTGAACCCGTGCTGCATGGCGTGTTTGAGGAGTTCGCCGGATGGACTGGCGACGGACGGACTGTCTCGGCCTTACCTTTTCCGCGCATCCCGTTCGAAGAGTCTATGCTGCGATATGGCAGCGATAAGCCGGATCTGCGTAACCCGTTGGTGATCACCGACGTTACGCGCGTGTTTGCACGCGATGACGTCGAATTCCGGGCCTTCAAGGGCACAATCGAAAAAGGCGGCGTTGTGCGCGCGCTCCGCGTTCCCGGCGTAGGCGCAAAGCCACGCAGTTTCTTCGATAAGCTGAACGATTGGGCGCGCGAGCAGGGCGCTCCGGGGCTTGGTTATATTATCATCGAGGGCGATGCGGGTAAGGGGCCGATTGCAAAGTTCGTTCCCCCGGAAGCTTTGGCCGCTCTGATTGAAGAGACCGGCCTGGTATCAGGTGACGCGGTATTCTTTGTCTGCGATCAAAAAGGTCCGGCGGCCAAGTTGGCAGGGCTTGCCCGTACGCGAATCGCGGATGAACTTGGCCTGATCGACAAAAGTCGGTTCGAGTTCTGTTGGATCGTGGATTTCCCCATGTATGAGTTGAATGAGGAAACCGGGCAGGTCGATTTCAGCCATAACCCCTTCTCAATGCCGCAGGGTGGGCTTGAGGCCCTAGAAACTCAGGATCCCCTGACCATCAAGGCTTTTCAGTACGATATCGTCTGTAACGGTGTGGAGCTTTCTTCCGGCGCGATCCGAAATCATTTGCCCGAGATCATGGTCAAGGCCTTCGCCATCGCCGGCTATAGTGAGGAAGTGCTCGAAGCGCGCTTCGGAGGCATGATGTCGGCCTTCCGTCTGGGGGCTCCGCCCCACGGTGGCTCAGCTCCTGGGGTTGATCGCATCGTCATGCTGCTGGCCGACGAACCGAATATTCGCGAGGTCATCGCCTTCCCGCTGAACCAGAAGGCTGAAGATTTGCTTATGGGTGCGCCTGCACCAGTGGATCCGGCGCGTCTGAGGGATATCCATGTAAAGCTCGATCTGCCCAAGGCGAAACTCGCATCCGCCGCCAAGCCAGTGGAATAGCGGTAACTGTCAGCGCTGCAGGGCGGCTACCTGAGTGCTGGTAAAGGCAAGTCGTTCGCCCTGTATGCGTACGGTGTAAATCAACAACGCTGCGGTCAGAGAGGGGTGATGCTGACTCAATCGATCGTAAGCGGCTCTGCTTAGCGCCCATACCGACGCGTTGGCATCAACCCTCAGGCTCGCAGTACGGGGCACGCAAAGAAAGAACCCGACTTCACCCAAGATCGTGTTCGAGCCGAACATGCGGTGCCGGATCGGCGGCAGACCGGGGCGCTCAACTTCGACACTGACGCGTCCGTGTTCAACGAGAAACAAAGTGTCCGTCGGGTCACCGGTCCGGCATAGAAAACCATCTTCGGCGATTTGTGCGGGCTCAAGCTCCTTGATGAGGTGGCGCGCTCGCTCGGCGCTGCCAAGCGCTTCGGTTAGCCATATGCTGAGTGGTCGTTGAACCGCAATATTCAGCGTGACGTGATCAAGAAGGGTGTTTTCCGCATGCTCCAGCGCTTCGTCCAGGCTTTCGTATAGCAAGACCGCCTTGTTCAATGCACCTGAATCGCTCATGATATGGCGGATTTCTGCGGATGGACAGACAACTATTTGGAGAGTTTTGGAGTCGCTCAGCAGCTCATGAATCCGCCGCAGGCTGGAGCCTGCCGACGAATCGATGCCGTCGACGGCGGTGAAATCGAAAATAACGACCACGGGCCGTTTAGTGTGAATCATCGCCACCACTCTTTCCTGCAGGCGATAGGCGGAGCCGAAGAACATGAAACTGGCCAGCTGAAGAATTTGGACGTGATCGCTATTGTTTGCGATTACCGCCATTTCTTCCGACGACCGCACCAACGATGATGAGCGTTCGGCTATTGTCAGTTGGCGTTTTACGATATCGACCCGGCTCACACTCACCGCGAAAATAATACATCCGCTGACGATGCCGATTAGCAGTCCGATGAGAACTCCGAATAGCGCGATCGTGACAACCATGATTGGAATAAGCAGCCATTCCAGTAGAGAGAGTTTCCCTCGGCTGAGAACAACTTGCCGCCACATCGACTGGGTGCCGATATCCAGTAACAGTCCGGCGAGGACAAAACGCGGTATAAACCCCACAATTCCAATACCACCGGCAAGTAACGCAAGAGTAATGGCGGCCGCGACAACACCAGCTACACGCCCTGTGCCGCCGGCCTCTTGAGCCATGGTCGTGCGATTTATGGATATATTCCCCGAAAAGCCACCCAGCAGCCCTGAAGCGATGTTTGCCAACCCGTGAACTCGCAGTTCCCGGTCGAGATCGATGTCTACTCTGGCAGATTGCTCCAGGCCGGTGGAGGCCAACAAGACGGACAATGCCGCCATGATGGCAATGGCAGCTATCTCAGGCCAAGCGGTCAAAATCGCCATCCAATCCACATGCCAGAAATTCGAATGGAGTGCTGGAAGTATAACGAATGCTTCATCCTTAACGTTGAACATCCAGTGTTCAATATTGAGGGGAAGGCCCCATTTCTGGAGTAGGCCGAACGCCAAGTCTGTAATGATGACTGCGCTTATAATCGCGACGGGCAGCGTCGCGAAGTGCTTGAAGCGCGCTGTCAGCCTGGAAAGAGCAATAGACCATCCGATTGTGATTGCTGCCATTGCAGCAATTTCCGGGTTGGCGAATTGCGGGACGGTCATCAATTTAATTGGGATTCCCGTTGAAATCCGGATCGCACCTAGGGCCATAAGCCCGCCGGACGCACCGCGGAACCCTGCTAGAACCGGGAAGGGGATAAAGCGGCCCAGGCGTCCAAGACGGTTGAGTCCGAGCAAATATAGAGAGGCGCCGCAAACCACGCTCGATACGGCGATCGCGGCGAGAGCGAGATAAAGCGCTCCATTGCCGGACTGTGCCGTTAGAGCCGGGCCAAGGGTGGCCATCATCGCGGCTAAGAACGCTACCGAGTTACTATCCCCGCCAGAGACTGAAATTGGAAAGCTGCTTAATAATGAAACGACGACTCCAGTAACACCGGCGCATATTAACGCTGTTGCTATTCCTTGACCTAAATATGGCTGAAGGGGCCCCGAAAATATCAACGCTCCATAAGAAAAGCAGTAAGCAATTGATACTAATGATGTGACAATTCCGGCGCTCGAGTCCTTTATTATATTCGATATTTTCATTGTTGTTCTGTGTTATAACAATAAATTAGCCCTAATGTATTCAACATTTCTGATGTAAACTAGATGGTATTGTTGTTTAACGAAGGACTAAAACACGATTCCGACAGAGTATCATAACAACAGTTTATAAATGCCAAACATTGTCGGCAAATTGTTTTCGATCCCGATCAAGCTCAAAACTATCCGTTAATCCGAAACGCCTGATAGAGTTGATTTTAAGCGGGAGGCCTGCGTTGCGCAAAGTGGGGGATAGATGTCAAGGCTGACACGACGCAGCGTCCTGCGGCTGGCGGGTGGCGGCTTTGCCTCGTTCGCAGGCTCTCCCGGCGCCAGATCCCTGCAGAATACGGCGCTGGATTTCGCAGTTCCGCGTGGCGCATGCGATTGTCACGTTCATGTCATTGGCGACGCAGACCGCTTTCCAATGGCGCCCCTGCGGACCTACACACCACCGTTGGCTTCTCCGGAAGACCTTATTGCGTCGCTTCGTATGCTGCGTCTCGAGCGGGTTGTTATCGTTCAGCCAACCTTCTACGGGACGGACAATTCCGCGATGCTCGACGGGATACAGAAAGTGGGCCCGCGACGAGCTCGAGGCGTAGCTGTAATCGACAACGCTACAACTTCCTCGGATCTGAACAAGATGCGAAACGCCGGAGTACGGGGCATCCGCGTCAATCTCGAAACTATTGGTGTTGTCGATCCGGAAATTGCTCGGGTAACCCTTAAGACAGCGATTGAGCAGGCTAGACAGCAGGGCTGGCATATTCAGCTTTATACACGTCTCTCCATAATCTCGGCGCTTGTCAAAGATATGGAAGATTGCCCAGTGCCGATAGTATTCGATCATTTTGCCGGCGCTCAGGCTGCCCTGGGTCCGATGCAGCCCGGCTTTGAAACCGTACTTCGGTTGGTCAGTTCCGCCAGAGCCTATGTCAAAATATCAGGTGCCTATCGCGCTTCGAGATCCTTGCCCCCTTATTCCGACGTAGAACCGCTCGCCAAGGCACTCGTTGCGGCGAATCCGGATCGGATCCTTTGGGGTAGTGATTGGCCGCACACCGATGCAACGCACATTCAAGGACGCGCCGCTACCGACATAACGCCGTTTTTGCCGATCGACGACGCCCTCGTTTTTGATCAGTTGCCGCATTGGGTTCCGGATCCAGCGATTCGGCGGAAAATTCTTATGGATAATCCCACACGACTATATGGATTTTAGGTTGCCGGGCGCACTTGCCAGCTGATGCCTTGTCGTCGGCATCTTTGTTCAATACCGTGATCGCCATCTTGGGCCAATCCTGCGCATAGACGGGGTAGTGCATTGCCTGTAGGGGAAATAACCAATCTGCGGCGTCGGGAAGGTCGGCTCCGCCGGCTGTTGAAAAGATGGAGCCTGTGGGCGCCCTTGCTTATCGGCGCTCTCGCGGGGGCGGTTGCGATTCTGTCTTCCGGTTCATTCCAGCGATGTATGGTCGATAGCACGCGCGGGACCGGCTTTGCTCGAACCTCATTGCTGACCTTCCGCTGTGTCGGCGGTTTCGTGGTCGATTATGATGGTGCGATAACCGCTGTCACTACCGGTGTAATCGGAATCATAATCTTTGTATTGTGGGTCTATCTCTCGGACGTACTGAAGACGGCCTCCGCGCAATCTGAGCTGATCCGTCACTCCGTCGAACTTACCCGAGCAGCGCTCGTTACGACCTATCCTCCAGCCCTTATTTTCCGGGGGTTTGGTTTGGTGGAGCGCAATTTCGGTGAGAACCAAAAGCTACAGGTGAGCTTCACCGTGACCAATAAGGGCGGCACGACGGCTACAATTACCGAAACCGGCGCTGCGGTTTTGGTGATCGAATCGTCGCAAATCCCCGGCGATGTCGCCTTCGTACGGCGGGCAATTACCAGCGTCGGTTTGCGAAGCGGTGAGGCGAGTCACTGGCCGGTATCTTCGGCTGCCAATCTGACAGCGGCGGAATCCAATTTATTGTGGCAAGGCTCCGCGAAGATTGTCTCTATCGGATACTTTACCTACCGGGACGATTTCGGAACCGTAAGGAACAGCGGATTTTGCCGGGAATACGATATGGCGCGCCGTCGCTGGTCCGTCGTCAACGATCCGGATTACGAATACGCATATTGACGGCGATCCGCGTTAATGGTTGCCGATCTTCGCGCCTATTTGAGAAAAATAGCTTTGTCGCCCCGTATTAGCGGGGGTAAATGGGCTTCCTGTCGGGGCGCCGCGCTATTTCCGCGCCCGACGCGTCTCGCGCTCGATATTTTCGATAACCTGTTGTTCCCACACCTCGTTGGCATAGCTGAGATCGGCGGTCCATTCGAAGCGCTTGGTCATCAATGGATCGATGTCGGCAAGGTCGCAATAGAACTGGTCGTGCCAGCGGCGCAATTGATACATCGGTCCATCGGCGTGGCAAAGTAGCGGATTGTCGATACGTGTCTTTGTCTTCCAGATATGAACGTCTTGGTAGAATGCGCCCTTCAGCATCTCCTGGATGAAATGAGCCCTGCCGGCATTCTGTTCTGCCGACAGTTGGGGGGCGTCTTTAACCATCACACCGATATGCAACATAAATCTATAGGGTGAAATCGGGTAGTGGGCATTGAACAGGATAACTTCTACTTGTCCCTCCGCCGCGTTGCGCCACTGTGGATTAATCATATAGGACGGGCCGTAATAGACGCCTTCCGAGCGGAAGTTACCCGGGGCCAGATCATTCACTGTGCCAAGGAAGGGGATGCCCGGATCGTGGATCATCTTCGATCCCTTTTCGTGGAACTCCATGTACTGATAGGCGATCTGGCCGTCGAAGATGTTCCTGAAATAGGACGGCCCGTGGCGCTTGCCCTCCCCATGGACATAGAAGAAATGTGCGAGGTCCGACATGTTGTCGATCAGTTCGCGGACATTGGTTTCCATTACCTCGGATTTCCAGCTGAGATTGCTCCAGCCGCCTGAGAATTTATCTGCAAGGTCCGGGATTATGGTCGGATCTGGTACACCGTTCTCCGGGTCGTTCCAGACAAAAAGTTGCTCGTTGCGCACCATCGCCGGCCAAGATGCAGTTCTTGCACGCGGCGGCACATAGCGCGCGTAGGGAATATTCTTGCACCGGCCATCGCTGCCCCAGCGCCAGTCATGGAAGGGACAGGCGATCTCCTCGCCCTTGACAGTCCCCTCGCTAAGATCGCCGCCCATATGCGGACAATAGGCGTTGAGCACGCCCAGCTTGCCGCTTTCGCCCTGGAAAACCACGAGCTTCGTACCGAACGCCTCGATCTTATGGGGTTCGCCGTCCATGAATTCGGAAGCCAATCCGAGGCAATACCATCCACGAGCATAGCGGTGCGACGGTGGCGCTGCTTCAATCCTACGGATCTCATCATCGTCGCCTGGGATGTCCATCCGATGATCGTCCATGTGTCCTCACGGAAATTTGCTATACGACCGTTCGGGGCGGGCGCGACGCGATTGGTATCAAAATGGCGGCTTTCACGCCACCTCTGTTTAATATTCCCGCGTTTCCCATGTGGCCGCAGACCCAGGACGAGAAATGAAGACCAGCCTGCGAGGCGTTCTAGTGAGACTGTGTTGCATGCCCTCATCAACCGCGCATCGCGAAGACTTCCTACTGGATCTGCCTGCGCTGTGCGCCTCGCCACCGAGTGGCTAGATACCAATTTTCGGAGATAACTCCTGGATTGCAGTCTCGCACTGGATGAGTGAAATGCGAAAACCTAATCCAGAACCAGCCTTGACCAAGAAAGCCGGGTTTCTATCCTCTCAGAGATAAGCTAACTCTCTGAAAAGAAATGGTGATCCCGGTGGGATTCGAACCCACGACCACTCGATTAAAAGTCGGGTGCTCTACCAGCTGAGCTACGGGATCGCCGGTGGTCGGCGATAGTGGCCGACGCGGCGGACAATATGGGGCGCGGGTCGCAGGGTCAACGTCTCGGGCCGCACTCGGCGACTTAAGTGCAAAATCTAATGCGAAATTCTATACGGCGGTGCTGCCGCCAAGCTCCAATTTGACCGCGCTCGGGCGGGCGAAGCGGGTTTCCAATCGGGCAGCGACGCCCGCGGAAACAAAACTGGAGATGTCTCCGCCCAAGCTCCCGATTTCTTTGACGAAACGCGAAGAGATGAATTGCACGCCCTCCGAGGCCATCAGGAAGACCGTTTCGATATCCGGGTTCAGGCGACGGTTCATGCCCGCCATTTGAAATTCATATTCGAAATCGGAAACGGCGCGCAGGCCTCGGATCAAGACGCTGGCGCCGACTGAAGCGGCAAAATGCATCAACAACGTGTCGAATGGCCGTACCTCGACCTCGAAGCCTTTCGCGACCAAAGGGCGGATCTCGTCGATGACCGTCTGGACGCGCTCGTCTGTGGAGAAAAGGGGACCCTTTCCCGCGTTGCGCGCAACCGCTATCACAAGGTGATCGACTGTTCCGAGCGCCCTTTCGATTATGTCCATGTGCCCGTTAGTGATCGGGTCGAAAGTGCCCGGGTAAACGCCTATACGGGTTTTCATCGCCGCGCCTTCATCGCCATTTGGTATCACTCCAGCGGCAGTGAAGAGGAATCCCCTTCCGCAACCGGGCTTTCGTCTAACTCATTATTGCCGGATTCGTCGCTATTGCCAGAGTCTTCAGCAATTCTAGCGACCGACACGACATGTTCGTCCGGTGAAACCTTAAACAAGGTCACGCCCTGGGTGCGGCGTCCGGCAATCCTGATCTCCTCAACACCTGTGCGAATTACTTGCCCGCCGTCGCTGACCAGCATGATCCCGTCTTTGTCTCCAATCGGGAAGGTGGCGACGATCTTTCCGTTTCGGTCGTTGACTTCCATGTTCTGGATGCCCTGACCGCCTCGGCCGGTTGCGCGATATTCGTAGGCGGATGTTCGCTTGCCATAGCCGCGCTCGCTAACGGACAAGATAAATTGCTCCAGTCCTTCAAATTCGGCGGCGCGCTCGGGTGAAAGACTCGCATTCTCGATCACGTCATCGTCGGGTTCTTCGCCCAAGCCGCTTTCGTCTGCCCCACGCTTCAGACGGGAGAGCTTGAGGTAAACGGCGCGTTCATCCGGAGTAGCCACAACCCGTGTGAGGATGGACATCGAAATGACTTCATCGTCCGTCCCTAACCTGATGCCGCGGACACCGGTCGAAGTACGGCCTGCGAATACGCGAACTTCGGGGATGGCAAAGCGAATGCATTTTCCGTCACGGGTTGCCAACAGAACATCCTGCTCATCGTTGCAGGTATGGACTGATATCAGACGTTCGCCTTCGTCCAGCTTCATTGCGATAAGGCCGTTGGCGCGAATATTCGCAAAGTCGGACAGCAAATTGCGGCGCACCGTGCCGCCCGATGTTGCGAACATCAGATGGTATTGGTCCCAAGTCGCCTCGTCGTCCGGCAAAGGCAAAATCGCGGAAATTGTCTCGTTGTCGGTCAATGGCAATAGATTGATGAAGGCCTTGCCCCGCGAGGTAGGCGAGCCGATCGGCAGGCGGTAGACCTTCAGCTTGTGAACCATTCCGCGCGTTGTGAAGAACAGAACCGGGGCGTGAGTGCTGGCTACGAACAGATCCGAGACGACGTCTTCTTCTTTCGTCGTCATTCCCGTGCGGCCTTTGCCACCGCGTCGCTGAGCACGATAGGTCGAGAGTGGGACGCGTTTTACGTATCCGGTCATCGATACCGTGACAACCATCTCTTCGCGTTGAATCAGATCCTCGATATCCGATTCGAACTCATTATCCTCGATCATCGTTCGGCGCGGGGTCGCGAAACGATCTTTAATCTCGCGCAATTCGTCGCCGAGGATGCCGAGCAATTTTATCCGGTCGCCGAGCGTGGCCAAGAAATCGGAAATACGGTCGGTGATTTCTCTCAACTCACCGGCGATTTTCTCGCGCTCGAGCCCGGTCAGTCTTTGCAGGCGCAATTCGAGAATGGCACGGGCCTGTTCTTCGGACAGGCGATAGGTGCCATCTTCCGCCACACCACGGCCCGGCTCGTCGATCAGCGCAATAAGCGGCGCCAAATCATGCACGGGCCATGACCGGCCGGTCAGCGATATGCGGGCCGCAGCCGGATCGGGCGCGGCACGGATGGCTTCGATAATCTCGTCGATATTGGCAACGGCGATGGCGAGGCCCGCCAAAATATGGGCGCGGGCGCGTGCCTCCTTCAATTCGAATATCGTTCGGCGACGGATGACTTCCTCACGGAAATTGACGAACGCTGCGACGATCTCCTTCAAGTTCATCATGCGTGGCCGACCGCCGGTCAGCGCCAGCATATTGGCGCCGAATGAGGTTTGCAGCGGTGTGAAGCGATAAAGCTGGGCCAATACGACCTCGGCCATCGCATCCCGTTTCAACTCCATGACGACCCGAACCCCGTCGCGGTCGGATTCGTCGCGCAGATCGGATATACCCTCTACGCTTTTGTCGTTGACGACCTCGGCGATCCGTTCGACCAGCCGCGATTTATTTAGCTGGAAAGGGATCTCGCTGACGATAATTGAGTGGCGATCCTTCCCGCGTTCCTCGATGAATGTCTTCGCTCGGACG
This sequence comes from Rhodospirillales bacterium, assembly GCA_003165335.1. GTDB lineage: Bacteria > Pseudomonadota > Alphaproteobacteria > BOG-932 > Roseiterribacteraceae > BOG-932. The sequence goes on from PLTD01000060.1 coordinate 33,984, forward strand.
ATGATCGAGCCATGGCCGGTATGATAGGCCGAGCGGATGCCGGAGCGTCCGAGAATGATGCCTCCGGTCGGAAAATCAGGACCTGGGACCAGTTCAATCAGCCGGTCTATCGAGACATTCGGGTCTTCGAGATAGGCAACGCAGGCATCGATCACTTCGCCAAGATTATGGGGCGGAATGTTGGTGGCCATGCCAACCGCAATGCCGCCGGCACCGTTGACCAGTAGATTGGGAAAGCGGGCCGGTAGGACGAGAGGTTCTTTCAGCGACTCGTCGTAATTCGGCTGAAAATCGACGGTTTCTTTGTCTATATCTTCAAGGAGAGCCTCGCCGGCCTTGGCGAAGCGTGCCTCGGTATAGCGCATGGCTGCGGGGGAATCGCCGTCCATCGAGCCGAAATTACCCTGTCCGTCGACCAGAGGCAGGCGCATCGAAAAGTCCTGCACCATGCGGACCATGGCGTCATAGATCGAGGAGTCCCCGTGAGGATGGTATTTACCCATCACGTCGCCGACGATCGCCGCCGATTTCTTGAAAGGTTTGTTGGAAGCGAATCCGGACTCGTTCATCGCAAAAAGTATGCGGCGATGGACCGGTTTGAGACCGTCACGCACGTCGGGAAGCGCCCGCGACACGATCACGCTCATGGCGTAATCGAGGTAGGAACGCTTCATTTCCTCTTCGATGGCGACCGGCGTGATGTCGCTGGGGGGCGCCGTCGGGCCGGCGCTGTTCGGATCAGTCACAAATCATATCTTGGGAATCGGAATCATAGGATTGGTGTAGCACCCGCGGCTTTCGCGAACAACTTTGCCGAAGGCTAAGAAGCAATTCTCCGGCCTATCCGAGTGGCACCGGCACCAATTCGTCCCACACCGGTGCGAACATGATTCGCAGCATCTCCTCTTCGGCATAAATCCGTTCACCCGACAGAAGTTTTTCGCCGAAGGTCAGGATGCCCAGGATGCGGAAAGTGCGCACTGCGCCGTTGTCGTGCCGGTAGGTGACGTCATATTCCTGGCAGACGCCATTGGGATTTATCCATTCGGCGACAAGTTGATAATGGGCAATGCGCGGCGCAACTTCGGCGAAATAATGCTCGTAATAGCGGCGGGCGCGATCCATGCCGACCATCCGCAACCCGACGGGGAAAAGATCATAAATCGGCTCGTTTTCCAGCGTCGCCAGCGTTCCGGCCATATCGAAGGCGCCCTCCGCTTCGGCATGGCGCAAGGCGTTCTTGACGAGATCAGACTGCGAAAAATCCACTGTCGATCCTCCCGTGATGGTTATTTTATTGCCAGCCTATACGCCCGCCCGGAAACGCGAAAGATGCTGCGGCGAACTAACTTTTCATTTCATCTTCCGCATAGTGGGTTGCCGTATTGGTTGCCCCGCCGACTGAGCCGCCAGTTGTGTTCTGGGGCTTGAAATAATGGCGTACTGCGTGGCGAGCCTCATCGTTATCGTCCAATGTCGACGCATCTGCTGCAGTGAGTGATTTTGCCAAAAGCGTGTCGGCGTGAGGGTCGAAACCGACCCATCCTTCGGCAGACCAGGCTGCCCCACGCTTTCCGATGTCAATCGCGCCATGACCGATGAATATCCGGCTGATCGCCTCGATCTTGGCTTCATCGGCAATCACCGTCACCAGAGTGCCGCCCCGTTTGAGGCCTTCGGCGTAAAGATGGGCGTCCTTGTTTGAGATGTCGTGGGACGTCAGCAAGCCGATTACGCCGCCGACCACACCGCCGGTGGTCACGCCTGCTGCTATGGCAGCCCAGGCGCCTGCGGCGATCAGTGGCCCGATCCCCGGTATGACTATCGCACCGGATCCAACCAGGAGACCGGCTAGGCCGCCCAAGCCGATACCGAATTCGGCCCCCGTCACGACCCCGGGCTGACTCTCTTCCTTGGCGTCGATTTCCTCCCGCGCATAGGCGGGATTTGTTATCAGCGCCGGATGGTCGCCAGTTAACGTATTGGCGAGAAGAGAAATTTTGTCGGACGCCGCGCCTGCCTTTATTATGTCGCGGACCGCCTGACCGGCTGTTTCGTAATGGTCAAAAAGTGCGACGATCGTTACTTCCGACATTTTGAGGCATCCTGTGTTGTATCACGGGGGCCGCTAAGCCTCCACCACGAACTAACGGGACGAGTGTCGGTTGGTTCCGCAGTCGTTGTCAGAAGGGAATTTCGTCGTCGAGATCGGGGCCCGACGGCGCGAATCCACCCGCGCTTCCACCGCCGCTGCCCCCGCTGGGCGCGCCGCCGCCGCCGCCGCCAAAGCCGCCTCCTCCGCCGCCGTACCCGCCGCCGCCTTCGCGGCTGTCAAGCAGAGTCAGTTCACCGCGAAACGGTCGCAAGACGACTTCTGTCGAGTATTTTTCCTGACCGGACTGGTCCGACCATTTGCGGGTCTCGATCTGGCCCTCGAGATAAACCTTGGAGCCTTTCTTCAAATAGCGCTCGGCGACGCTGATCAAATTTTCGTTGAAGATGACGACGCGGTGCCACTCGGTCCGCTCTTTGCGCTCGCCCGAGCCCTTGTCCTTCCAGCTTTCCGATGTCGCGACGGAAAGATTGCAGACCTTGCCACCATTCTGCATCGAACGGACTTCGGGGTCTTTGCCCAGATTGCCGATGAGGATCACCTTGTTGACGCTGCCGGCCACGGGAACACCTGTCGTTTTGAGACTCTGAAGATAAGCAGACTAGGCGGTGGAGCGTCGGCTGGCAACGAACTGAATCGACACGAACTGAATCGCCTCTGGGGTGTCGCCAATCGACGAAGGATGCACCATATTAGCCTCTCCAGCGAAATCCCCGGTAGGTCACGTCCCGTCAATGCATAAGTTCATCAGCGTGCGCGGCGCACGCGAACATAATTTGAAGAATGTCGATGTCGATCTGCCGCGCGACTCGCTGGTGGTGATTACCGGCCTGTCGGGTTCGGGGAAATCATCGCTCGCCTTCGATACGATCTATGCCGAGGGGCAGCGGCGCTATGTTGAGAGTCTCTCGGCTTATGCCCGTCAGTTCCTCGAGCTGATGCAGAAACCCGATGTCGATTCGATCGAAGGTCTGTCGCCGGCGATTTCGATCGAACAGAAGACGACATCGCGCAATCCGCGTTCCACCGTCGGCACCGTGACCGAGATTTACGACTATATGCGCCTGTTGTTCGCGCGTGTCGGTGTACCCTATTCGCCGGCGACGGGCCTGCCGATCGAAAGCCAGACGGTCAGCCAGATGGTCGACCGGATCGCCGCACTGCCGGAAGGTACCCGCTTACTTTTGCTGGCGCCGATCGTGCGCGGCCGCAAAGGCGAATATAAAAAAGAGCTGCAGGAGCTGCGCAAGCGCGGCTTCCAGCGGGTAAAGATCGATGGCGTTCTCTACGAAATCGACGAGGCGCCGGCGCTCAATAAAAAGCTTAAGCACGATCTGGAAATCGTCGTCGACCGCATCGTCGTGCGGGAGGGGCTGGGCAATCGTCTGGCCGACTCGCTGGAGACCGCCTTGAGTCTGGCGGACGGGCTGGTTTTCGTCGAACTCGCCGATAGCGGGGAGCGAATTACCTTCTCGTCGAAATTCGCCTGCCCGGTTTCCGGTTTCACCATCGCCGAGATCGAGCCCCGGCTGTTTTCCTTCAACAGCCCCTTCGGCGCCTGTCCGGTCTGCGACGGGTTGGGCGTCAAGATCATCTTCGACGGCGAATTGGTCGCGCCGGACGAGGAGAAATCCTTAAGGGAAGGGGCCATTGCGCCCTGGGCGGCATCGTCATCGCAATATTATGCCCAAACGCTGGATTCGATCTGCCGACATTTCAAAGTCAGCATGAACAAGCCGTGGGGCGAACTGCCGGAATATGTGCGTGACACGATCCTCAACGGGTCGGGCACGACCCCGATCAAGATGCGCTATGACGACGGACTTCGCACCTACGAGACCGAAAAGCCGTTCGAGGGCGTCGTGCCCAATCTGGAGCGCCGATTCCGCGAGACCGAAAGCGCCTGGATTCGCGAGGAAATGTCGCGCTATCAGTCCAATCTGCCCTGCGAGGCCTGCAACGGCTATCGCCTTAAGCCGGAAGCGCTGGCGGTCAAAGTCGACGGGCTGCATATCGGCCAAGTATCGAATTTTTCCATCGCCGAGGCCGGGCAATGGTTTGCCGCGCTCAATGATACGCTGACTCCTCAACGGCGGGAGATCGCTGCCCGTATCCTCAAGGAAATCAACGAACGGCTGGGCTTTCTGAACGCGGTCGGCTTGGAATATCTGACGATGAGCCGCAATTCCGGAACGCTGTCCGGGGGGGAAAGCCAGCGCATCAGGCTGGCCTCGCAAATCGGCTCGGGTTTAACCGGTGTGCTCTATGTACTGGACGAACCGTCGATCGGGTTGCACCAGCGCGACAACGACAGGCTTCTGACCACCCTGCGCAGGCTGCGCGACCTCGGCAATACGGTCATCGTCGTCGAGCATGATGAGGATGCGATCCGCGCCGCCGACTATCTGGTCGATATGGGACCCGGGGCAGGCGTGCACGGCGGCGAAGTCATAGCTGCCGGGGAGCCCTTGGCAGTGATGCAGCACCCCGACAGCATAACGGCGCAATATCTGACCGGACGAAAGCAGATTGCAGTCCCGCAGAAACGGCGGCCAGGCCGCAAAGGGCAGTTTCTGGAGATCGTGGGCGCGACCGGAAACAACCTCAAGAATGTCAGCGTAAAGATCCCGCTGGGTACCATGACCTGCGTCACCGGCGTGTCGGGTGGCGGGAAGTCGACCTTAATAATCGATACGCTTTACAAGACCTTGGCGCGTAAGCTGATGAAGGCACATGAGCATTCCGCGCCGCATCAGGCGATCCGTGGAATCGAATTCCTCGATAAGGTGATCGATATCGATCAGTCACCCATCGGCCGCACGCCGCGTTCCAATCCCGCGACCTATACCGGCGCTTTTACGCCGATCCGCGACTGGTTTGCCGGTCTGCCGGAATCCAAGGCGCGCGGTTATGGCCCGGGCCGCTTCTCCTTCAACGTCAAAGGCGGTCGATGCGAGGCCTGCGACGGCGACGGTGTGCTGAAAATCGAGATGCACTTCCTGCCCGACGTCTATGTAACCTGCGACACCTGCAAGGGGACGCGCTATAATCGCGAAACTCTTGAGGTGAAGTTCAAAGACAAGTCCATTGCCGATGTCCTTGATATGACTGTCGAAGAAGGGCGTGCTTTCTTCCAGGCCGTGCCCTCGATCCGCGACAAGCTTGAGACATTGGGTCGGGTCGGACTCGACTATGTCAAAGTCGGCCAGGCCGCCACCACGCTGTCGGGCGGTGAAGCGCAACGCGTGAAATTGGCGAAAGAATTATCGCGGCGGGCAACGGGCCAGACTCTCTATATTCTCGATGAGCCGACAACCGGATTGCATTTCGCCGATATCGCCAAGCTGCTGGAAGTGCTCCAGGCGCTCGTCGATCAGGGCAATACGATCCTGGTGATCGAGCATAATCTCGAAGTCATCAAGACGGCCGACTGGATCATCGATCTAGGACCGGAAGGCGGGGATAAAGGCGGACAGATCATTGCCACCGGTACGCCCGAGAATGTCGCCAAGAACCCCGCAAGCTATACGGGGCAATATCTGGCTCCACATCTCAGCCCCGCCAAATATGCGCGAAGCGCATGATGAGCGGTGCGATTCATATTGTTGGTGCTGGTCTCGCCGGCAGCGAGGCGGCCTGGCAGATCGCATCCGCCGGCGTGCCAGTCATTCTGCATGAGATGCGGCCCGTGCGACCGACCGAAGCGCACAAGGGCGAGGGTTTTGCTGAGCTGGTCTGTTCCAATTCCTTCCGGTCCGACGACAAGGACTATAACGCGGTCGGACTACTGCATGAGGAAATGCGTCAGGCCAGATCGCTGATTCTCGCCGCGGCCGACCGCCAAAAGGTGCCGGCGGGCAGCGCGCTCGCCGTCGACCGCGATGCTTTCTCGGACGACGTCACCAAGGTACTGACCGAACATCCTTTGATCGAGATTAGACGCGAAGAAGTAACGGGTCTGCCGCCGGCCGAATGGGGCGCGACCATTATCGCAACCGGACCGCTGACAGCGCCTTCGCTGACCGAATCGATCAAAGTGGAAACCGGAGAGCAGTCTCTCGCATTTTTCGACGCGATTGCGCCGATCGTCTATCGCGACAGTATCGATTTTTCGATCTGCTGGATGCAGTCGCGCTACGACAAGGAAGGGCCGGGCGGGGGGATTGCCGATTACATCAACTGCCCGATGGACCGTGAACAATATCACGCCTTCATCGAAGCGTTGACCGCCGGCGAGAAGACCGAATTCAAGGATTGGGAGAAGGACACGCCGTATTTCGAGGGCTGCTTGCCGATCGAGGTGATGGCTGCGCGCGGCCCGATGACGCTGCGCTTCGGACCGATGAAGGGCGTCGGCCTGGACGATCCGCGGACCGGCCGCTGGCCCTTCGCGGTGGTTCAGCTGCGCCAGGATAATGCTCTAGCTACGCTCTATAATATGGTGGGCTTCCAGACCAAGCTGAAACACGCGGCGCAGGTCGAAATCTTCCGAACGATTCCGGGTCTGGAAAAGGCCGAATTCGCCAGGTTGGGCGGCATCCACCGCAACACATTCATCAATTCTCCGCGCCTGCTGGACCGGAACTTGAGATTGAAGTCGCATCTCCACATTCGTTTCGCCGGCCAAGTCACCGGCTGTGAGGGCTATGTGGAAAGCGCTGCCATCGGGTTGCTGGCAGGGCGGTTCGCTTTGGCGGAACGGATTGGCCTGGAACCGGTTTTGCCTCCTGTAACCACTGCGATGGGGGCCTTGTTGGCTCACATAACTGGCGGCGCCGCAGCCGAGAGTTTTCAGCCGATGAACGTCAATTTTGGCCTGTTCCCGACGCCTGTGGGAAAACTGCCGAAGGGGCGCGACCGCAAGCGCGTATATACTATGCGGGCACTGGCAGACTTGGCCGGTTGGCTGGAATCGACCTCCGCCGGTTCCTAATAGATGATATGGAGGTTTTCATGCTCCAGCGTGCGATTATGGGAGTCTTGCGGCCCCTGATGCTGTTGACCGTCACCGCCGGTCTTGCCGGTTGCGGTGCGCTGGCTGCACCTTGCCGTGTCGGTTCGGCGGCACTGAAAGTCGTGCCGCTGGTGGGGCATGTCGCAGCGGCGCCGACAGATGCCTGTGCCGGCGCAATAGATCCGGATTAACCCCGGGTTTCAGCATCATAACCTGAAGGTCGCAGGTTCAAATCCTGCCCCCGCATAGAACTCAGATCGAGTAGCTTTCTAAGTATATCAATGGCTTAAGTTTTGAAGTTCAAATCGCCCTGTGCTTGCCCGATTTCCGGCTGGCCGAGCCAACGGAAAATTGTAAGCGACAGCTGAACTGCGGTCTTATCGTAGCATCGCCGATCGGGATTCTGGCAATTGTACACCGCCCATATCATAATAATGATACATGTTGTAAATCAATAAGTTATCCTGTATTTTTGTGAACGGTTTGCATGATTTATCAATAAGAAATCTTGCAAATTGTCGCCATGAGGTTTAGTTGTTAGCAATGAGCAAGTTTGAGCAATTCAAACGGCGGCTGCGTCCCGGGCAAGTATACCGCCGAGCTGACTTGGCCGAATGGTCGAGTGCCGTGGATCGTCACCTCAAAGCTCGGGCCTACCTCAAGCCCGCCGCAATCCGGCTTTGGACGCGGTGGCGGGCCTCGCTTGATTTCGCCGTCGCCGGTGACGGTGAAATCTTCTGCGATCTCTACCGGTAGGCGATCGTCCGGTTGCAGCGAGAGCCAAGCCACTAGTCGGATGAACTTTGGTGCAGGGATCTTGGAAAACCATTTAGATACAGATGCTTAGTAAATTTCGCTCTCGGCTTAATCCTGCCCCCGCGACCATAAAGCCCCATTGATATCGATTGATTATCCCGCCTCATCTGGCTGGCTTTTTTGTTGTCCAAAATTTCTGAAAGCATGCTCGAAGCAAAAAAGTGCAGAGGTGGAGTGCTAACACATGCGCATCGATCTCAGTGCCGCTCATGCGTTTTGTTTCGGTCATAATGAAAGCTTTCCAGCTTCCTTGAGCAGTTTCTCGATGGCAGCCAGCGGCAGGGCAAGCGTTCTTTCCGCATCGAGAAGCGGCATAGCTCCATAGTCGACGTACCAAGCAGAGGCTCTGTCATTCTTGGCGTCGATTATAAGGATTGTGCCGCCAACAACCGCTGCCGCCATCAGGCAGCGTCTTCCGGCCGCGAGCAGAAGCTGTCCGCCAAGGCCTTGCCCCTGCTGTGCGCGATCGATGGCGATGCGCGCGAGTCGAAAGCCGGGAACGTCATGGCGCGCAAGGCCGCGGCACACGATTTCGGGCACCCGATGATAGGCGAGGGACGCAGGCGCCAAACTGTAGAAGCCAAGAATGGCTCTCGTGTTGTCCTCTATCGCCAGGAAGGTCTTCGCAGCGCCCTGGTCGTGGCTTTGGCGCGCGTAGCGCTGGAGAAAGTCGTTCAGTTCCGCATCGCCGCAGTCGAATGCGCCGCGGTCGTGCTTCCGTGTAATAGCTTCTTCATGCCATGCGGGAACCGTCATGCAGGCGACGGCATGGCCATGGCGGCGGCGCGGAGCCTGGCGTTCGCCGGGGGCGGATTTTCGAGCAGTTCAAGGACGCGCAAACTGTCCCGCTCGGACAGATTCAGGTGATCAGCTGCTTCGATGATGGCCGCCGCCTCGCGGAGCGCCGGTTGCAGCACAAAATCCGTCAGGTCTGTATTCCTGAGGGCCGCCGCCCGCATGAGCGTCGCTTTTTGCTCCGGACGTACCCGAAGGTTCATCCTCTTGTTGTCGTCCACCGCTGTTCTGGGCATGAAAGCCTCCAAGGGTATGTGTACTTATTGAAAGAGTACATGATTCGTTCTGGCTTATCAATCCGTACTCATTGAAGCCGTACACATTGAATGCCTGCCGAGAACGTTCCCCCGCCGCCGACGTCAAGCATGATACAGATGAGGACGTTTTCATGCATGACGAAGGCGTGACTATCAGATTGTCACGAGCAGCGAGTGTCGGTTTCGGCCAAAGCGTGACCCAGAAACCAAAAATATTAATCTAACTCAATGGGTTATCGTAATTGTGATTCCTGCGCTTATGTTCCGCCCCAGCGCCATGGACGCAAAAGGAAGGAAATTCCGCGTAATTCCGATCATTCCGGAAGCTCCGTGCCGACGCGCAGTCGGTCAAGATAAGCCCGGTAGGCAAATGACCGATCGCGTCGGCGGCCAGTCGTCTCAGCGAGGATGCCGGCGTCGGCTAGCGTCTGGATTGCCCGTGTTGCCGTAGGTTTGCTGGCGTCGATCAGTTTCATCGCCGAAGCGACGGTGATGATCGGATGGTGGGGCAACGCCTCGAAAAGGCATAGCGCGGCAACCGATGTGGTTCCGCCCTCCAGAACGCGGAGGCGGTCAGCGCTGACCACCGCGAACAGGTCGCGCGCCGAGGCCACCGCCTCGTCAGCAATGGTGGCGACGCCGTCGAGGAAGAAGTCGAGCCATCCCTCCCAATCGCCGGTCGTGCGCACGGCATCGAGGCGGCGGTAATATTCGGTCTGATGCCGTTTGAAAAACAGGCTGAGATAGAGCAGCGGTTTGGCGAGCAGCCCCCAATGCTCCAGCAACAGGGTGACAAGTAGTCGGCCGATCCTGCCGTTGCCATCGAGAAATGGATGGATAGTCTCAAACTGTACATGGGCAAGGCCGGCACGCAACAGCTTGGGCAATCCTTCGTCTGCGTGGAGATACTTCTCCAGAGCGGTGAGCAGTTCGGGCAGCGCCTGCGGCGGAGGCGGGACGAAGACAGCGTTGCCCGGCCGGCTTCCACCGATCCAGTTCTGGCTGCGCCGGATCTCCCCCGGCTGCTTGGTGGCAACGCGAACCCCGGCCATCAGCCGGCGGTGCGTTTCGCAAAGCAGCCGCATCGATAGCGGCAATCCCTGGTCGGACGCCATCTGTTCGCGGGCGTAGGCAAGTGCGTCCAGGTGGTTGCAAACCTCCTCTACGCCGGCCGTGGAGGCTGCTTGGTCCTGCGCCTCGAAGGTCAGCAGATCGACCAGCGTGGCTTGGGTGCCCTCGATCTGCGACGACAGCACCGCTTCCTTGCGCACGAAGGCGTAAATGAACCAGTCCGGCGACGGTAGCATCTCGCCGGCAAGCTCCAGTCGGGTCAGGGCATTTTCGGCGTTGCGCAGCCGCTCGGCGAGCGTCCCGTCGATGATCAGGGGGGGATCGGCCGGAGGCAGCGGCGCCGGAATGAATGCCGGCACCTCCTCCCCGCCAACGGAAACCCGTTCGCTCCTTCCTGTGATTCGCTCATCCATAATCCCTTCCTCGCGACGGCCGCCAATCGTGGGCAAAGAACGAGATCGTTCCTTGCACATGCCGTTAAGAACGAACTCTTTACTAACGGCGCCCATTGGTCAAGGTTTCGTCCCTAAGGCCGACCGTGGCAGTTCATCCCCTCACCATGAACTGGAATTGCGAGCGCATAGCGACGGCAATCCATTGCGCATCTTCTATGCGTTCGATCCTCGCCGGACGGCCATCTTGTTTCTCGGTTGCGATAAAACTGGCGTCTTTGAAGGCAGCCTCATCGACATTCTGGTTGCTCCAGTGCGCCGAACGATCGACCGTTTCCCAAAAGAGTCAGCGACATATGGATAATTGAAAGCCGGGGAAGACCGCTTACCATACCGGTTGCTGAAGTGCGGTAGTCCGGCACTTGTGCAAACACTGTATTTTGCACTTGTGCAAGAGACGGTGCGATTTCCCAGCTTCATGTTATTACGGGTCCCGAACGTCGCCGCCGTTGGAGTGGCGAACAGAAGCGAGCGCTTGTGGCTGCGGCGTTCGCGCCAAATGTTCAGACGACGGACATGGTGTTTCCTTCATTGCTTGTAGACAGAACCCGTCACTCTCGATTATTTCCACAGCATGATCCCACGCATCACCGATACCCTGATCCACGACGCGATCCAGACCGAGAATATGGTGCGCGCGGGGCACACTTATTGGCGGCAGGGCAGGGTGGGTGATCTGGAAATCGACAGCGAACTGGATGTGATCACTGCCTATGTGAAGGGCGGCGCTAGGCAGCCCTATGAAGTGACGATCTTCTTTGGCGACGATAACCCCGACGGGCTGGTCGAGGTCGATTGTTCTTGCCCGGTAGGGTATGGCTGCAAGCATGGAGCGGCGTTGCTCTATGCGGCGATGGCGGAGTTTTCGCTGGGCGGGCAGGTTCCTGCAAAACAGTTGGAAGATCAGCTGAGGAGTGCTTTTGCGGCAACACCTGCGCCCCTGCCGCAGCCATTGCTATTCTGGCTGGCTGATGCGCAGGCCAACGCTCCGGTGCTCGCTCCGGTCGCGCCGGACATCGCCTATGTCTTCAGGCCGCGCGCGCTGCATCTAATCAAAAAAGCGAAGGGCAAGCCAGTTTCGGCACCCACGGATATCATGCCCTCGGGGATCAATGTCAGCGTCTGGTACAAGCGGGCAGACCCTGACGGGCGCATGGTCTGGGCAGAGCCATCGCGCTATGATCGCACCTGGCCCGAGCAGAATTTGGGACCGCTTGATGCCTGGCTGATCAAACGGCTACAGCACTACGACGGCGATATGGGTGGCGGTGGATCGCCCAGGGGGATTGGCGGATCGGACTGGATCGAACGGGCCATCGCCACGGGCAAAGCTCGCTGGGGGAGAGCCGATGGGCCGACGATGACGCCGGGCGATTCGGTGGCGGCATCGTTCTACTGGGCCGTTCAGCATGACGGGCAGCAGCGTCTGACGTTGGCCGACATACCCGCCGGCAAGGTGCTACTTGCGCTCATGCCGCCGTTGCTGGTTGACGGCGAGACTGGCGCCGTCAACCAGATTGAAACCGGGGTTGAGGCTGAACTGGCGCAGCGCCTGCTCCAGCTTCCGCCGGTCCCGCCCCATGCCGTCGCCACGCTCGCCCCGCAGTGGGTGACCGTCGCCGGGGATCTGGTCCCGCCGCCCTCGTTTTCCAATCTGGTGGATCGGGGCCGTCTGACCCCGGTGCCCGTTCTGACCTTCCGCGAGGAAGGTATCGAAGTCTTTCTGCCGCAGCGCACCCGTTATTATTCGGCGGGCACGATGAAAAGCCAGATGGCGACTGCGCGGGTCAGCTTTGATTATGACGGTTATCCGGTCACCCACGCGACCGATGCGACGCTGATAATCTATGCAGGTGACGGCGGCATGGTCCAGTTTCAGCGCAACACTGAGGCCGAAGCAAAGGCCTTCGCCCGGCTCGTCGAGATTGGCCTCAAGCCAATCCGGAGTTTTCACGAGGCCAAAGCCAAGGCGGGACAGGCATGGGATATGGCGGTCGCGATTGGTGCCTCGCCGATCCATTATGCCGACATATTGGAAAACCATTGTCCCAGATTGCAGACCGAGGGCTGGCGTATCGCCTATGCGCCGCGCTGGTCGCTGTCCTTTGTCGAGGTCGAGTCCGGCAGTCTGTCGTTCGATGTCGCACCTTCGGGGATCGACTGGTTCGATATCAGCCTGGGCGCGCGGATTGACGGCATGGCCGTCGATATTCTTCCGGCGCTGCGGCGGATGCTGGGGCAGCACGGCGCGGGTTTGCTTGAGTCCCCCGGGCTGACGCTTTCGGTGGAGATTGCGCCGGGCAAACTCGCGCGGCTGCCGATGGATAAGGTCAAGCCGGTGCTGAGGCTGCTGCTCCAGTTCGCGTTGGAGGACCGCACCGGCAACGATCGGCTGCGGTTACCGTCGCGCGATCTGGCGGCACTGGCGGATTTTGAGAGCGGCACATCCGCGCACGTCCCGTGGAGGGGAGCGGAATCGCTCCGCGCCCTGGCCCGCGCGCTGGGCCAGCTTGATCTCAAGCCGACCAAAACGCCGAAAAATTTCACTGCCTCGCTACGCCCCTATCAGCAGCAGGGTCTGGACTGGCTCCAGGCGCTCCACGGCGCGGGTTTTGGCGGGGTGCTCGCCGATGATATGGGGCTGGGCAAGACCGTCCAGGCGCTCGCGCATATCACGACGTTAAAGGCAGCGAAGGCGCTCGAGGGTCCGGTGCTGATTGTCTGCCCGACTTCGGTGCTGCCCAATTGGCAGGCCGAGCTGGCGAAGTTCGCGCCGGAGCTCAGCTGCCTGCTCTGGCACGGAGCCACCCGCAAGACGCTCGCTCCCGAAATTGGCAGCCATGACGTGATCCTGACGAGCTATCCTTTGCTCGTCCGCGATATCGAGTCGCTGAAAGGGCAAGTCCTGAGCCTCGCTATCTTCGATGAAGCCCAGATACTCAAGAATCCGCGAACGGCCGGTTTCAGGGCGGCGAAGCAACTCAAGGCGGTGCAGACCATCGCGATGACCGGCACCCCGGTCGAGAATCAGCTCACCGACGCGTGGAGCCTGATGGAACTGGTGACGCCGGGGCTGCTTGGCACGCTCGATCAGTTCAACCGCAGTATCGCCAAGCCTATTTCGCGCGACAGCGATGAAAGCGCCAAGGCGATGCTGGCGCGGCGTCTGCGGCCCTTCATGCTCCGCCGCACCAAGGATCAGGTGGCGAGCGACCTGCCGCCCAAGACCGAAATCCCCGAATGGATCGATTTGGATAGCGGGCAGCACGCGCTTTATGAATCGATGCGCCTGCTGATGCAGAAGAAAGTCCGCGATGAAATTGCCCGCGTTGGCCTGATGCGTTCACACATCATCTTCCTCGATGCGCTGTTGAAGCTCCGCCAGATCTGCTGCGATCCGAGGCTATTGGCGGGGCAGGGGGATACGCCTGCCAGTTCGGCCAAGCTCTCGCGCCTGATGGAAATGCTTCCCGAGTTGATCGCCGAAGGGCGGCGGTTGATCCTGTTCAGTCAATTCACTTCGATGCTAGATTTGATCAAGCCGGTGTTGCGTGATGCGGGCATCGCGTTCACCGAAATTCGCGGCGACACCAAGGACCGACAAGCCCCTGTCGCTGCATTCCAGGCGGGCAAGGTACCGGTCATCCTGGTAAGCCTTAAGGCCGGTGGGACCGGCCTTAACCTCACCGCCGCCGACACCGTCATCCTCTACGACCCCTGGTGGAACCCTGCCGTCGAGGCCCAGGCCATCGACCGCGCCCACCGCATCGGCCAGACCAAGCCCGTCTTCGTCCATCGCCTGATCGCGCGTGGAACGATCGAAGAGAAAATCCTGTCGCTGCAAGACAAGAAGCGCACGCTCGCCGCAACGCTCTGGGGCGAAGGGGAGGGGACAGCTCCTGCCAGGCTAACCGACGCGGACGTACAGTTTTTGCTGGGGTGATCTCAAACGGGTGGCTTTTGAGCGCCAGGCCCTGACATCCGTCGAATATGGCCTGTCTCATCAGGCCGCCGTGGCTTTGCTAGGCCCGCGGCAAGTGGGCAAGCAGACGCTCGCTCATCAGGTCGCTGAGTATAAAAACGCGCCCAACGATGACCCCACTCATCATCGGTATTAAGCCATTGATATAGCGGTCAGGTCTCAAACCCGCAAAGGGTCGCGCTTGGGCGCGAAAGGCGTGCCACTTGGTTTGATCAATCTGTGGCGAATCCAGTGACTTACGCGGTCTGGGTTGTCGGGTCATTATTGAGAGCGATTTTGCAGCCTTGACGCCCGCGCGGCCCGGCCACGCTCGGGGCGGCAAGCACCAACGGCTGTTCAGCACGGGTGCCCCGGACGTGCGGCGCAGGCGCCTCACGTCGGCCAGAGTGGAGCGAAGCTGTGGCCACGGGTTTTTGGATCGTCCGGGCCGGTTGAGCAGAGTTCGACGACCAGCGCGATCTTGATTTCGATGCCTGCCAGACTTGAGGCTCGTCCGCGGAAGATCGCATCGCTCGCCTGGACCTTCCTGACTCCAGGCTTCGGCCTCCTGTCGCCTGATTTCGTCGAAACCGAGCCTCACGGCTTCAGCGTTCCATAGTGCTTGATGGAATGCAAAATCGGCATGCAGGGCAGCAGCGATCTCGATAGAGTTGGTGGCCGTCTCAAGCGCGCGATCGATCTCTGCGTGAGACAGAGCGCGGAAACCAATGGGATTCTCAGGCGACGTTATCAGCACCTGCGGGACGCCGATCGTTCGCATGAGATGTGTTTCGATGTCCTGGCATCGGTGGCAAAGGCCTGTAGCCCGCGAATGCAGGCGCCGCCATTCTTACCAGAGCGACACAATCGGGGCCGATACTTCGGATGTCTCCTGCGAATGCGATGCAGCCGCCGGAAATAGGGGCACGGTCTCCGATCATAACGTGTGCGTTAAGAATTTCAGCGATCTTGGAGTGAATCACTAATCCCCCCGAGATGTCTGTTTCTGAGACAAAACCGCGTTCTTTCTAACCCTCACACCCAGCCCATCACCGTTTTCAGGGATGAACTCAACTCCCCCGATTTCCAGCGCTGTCTGTAGGGCCTGAAGAGTTGCGGCGTTTGCAGGTTTGTCTGCCTCAATCCGAGTGATGGTCGCTGGCGACACTTTAGCCCTCGCCGCTAGCTCTCTGACTCCCCATTTCAGCGCTGAGCGGGCCATCCTTAGTTGTATCCCTGTTATCATATAATGTCCTTGACATAACTCAGCGTCGGCCCCACTATGCCATTCGGGGTTTCGGGGCCTCAGTCGAAATCCCAAGCAAGGAAGCGCTTGGATATGGTTGATTTCGAGAATAGCACGAGTCTGTCTTTCGTCAGCCGCCGCAAGCTGCTTACTGGTGCAGGTGCAGTGCCCCTCCTGGGTGGTCCGCTCCAGCCTTCGAGGCAGCTGCCCGCAACGCCCGACCCCATCATCCTACTCTGGCGGGAATGGCAGCGCCTGTTTGCTCGTGCCTCAGCTCTGTGTTGCCTGTTCCAGGATATGGAAACCCATCTCATGCACACAGTGGACATCCCGCAAGTGTTCATCCCGTCGCCTCAGGGCTCCCGGGCCATCTGCGCCCAATCGCATGCCGAGATCGACCGGGCGCTGACCGAGAGTGATTGCTCCCCCGAAATCAGTGCCGCCTTGCACGTCGAGTTCGCCGACCGTCGCGCACGGTGGGATGCGGCGGCGGACCGACTCGGCTTCAACGAGATTAAGCAGCAGGAAGGCGAAGCCTGGGACGAAGAGGCCAGGGCTACGACGGCAATCTTCCAGACGCGCGCGACAACCCTGGCGGGCGTCGAGATCAAGATCGCGCTTATGGTCCAGCTTTGCGCCACCGGCTCCGACGATCCAGATTTTCCTCTGCCGCAGCTCCGCACTACCATGGCTGACTTAAAGCGCCTCCGGCGCAACCTCGAAGCGCTTCGGTGCTGAGACAGTTCCTATTGATAGTCGGCTTCGTCTTCGATTTTTTTCAGCACCAGAGTCTTTCACGAGTAGTCAGTTGACCGGTGTCTATTGAGGCTATGCACAGCTCAGTGAAGCGAAGGCTTAGACAGAATGGCCTTCATGTGGCGCAAGACCGTTTCCCATAACAGCAGCTCCTCCGCGGGACGCTCGGCCGCAGCTTGATTGCAGGCATCGATTGCCAGCGTCATGTGCGTCGTTTC
Organism: Rhodospirillales bacterium; assembly: GCA_003165335.1. Lineage (GTDB taxonomy): Bacteria > Pseudomonadota > Alphaproteobacteria > BOG-932 > Roseiterribacteraceae > BOG-932. The sequence goes on from PLTD01000060.1 coordinate 50,623, forward strand.
GGGCCGTGCCGATTGCGGTACTGAATGACGAAGGTTTTGGCACCCGAAGCCTTGGCCTGAAGGCTGCTATCCCAAAGCGCGACTTCCTGGCCAGTCGGGTTGATGTCGTCGATCAGTGTTTTCGAAAGCTCTGACATCCAGCCTTATCCGGTAAGCGGGAAGTAAGTATACAGGATAAATTATGAACGAATGCCATAATATCGTATCTAAGATAATATGTATGAAATATACCTGAAATTGTGGGATAAATAACAGTATATCGTATTAGAGAGGGCGACAGTATACTTGTGTATATGTTACAAATAATATCTCAAAAGTTAAACGAGGCGCTGATGCTGCCGAATACGTCGTTGCCGTGTTGCCCGACGAATTCCTCGGTGCGCACAACTTCGGTCGCGGTCAGCCTGACGCCGTAGACGATGACCGCCGCGCCGGCTTGGAAATCTGCGACCAGGGTCTTTTTGGGGACGCTCTGGCTTTTGGCGAACGTATTGCCGTCGAGGAAAATATCATGGGCCACGGCACGGCCCTCGGCGCCGGCAAACAGGTACCAGCCGAACCGACGGCCGGTGTCACTGTCGGATAAAAAGAAATCAGAGCCGGCCAAACCCGGTCGGATGCGCGGCGGACCATAGTCACTCGGCAGATCGCGTCCGAAGCGGATCATGCCCCCGACCGATGCATCGATCTGGACGTTGCCGAGATCGAAGCCGACACTGGGCGTGAAATCCGCCCCCAAATGACCGAACTCCATTTGCGCCAATGCCCGCCACTTATGGTCATAGGATATCAGAAGGCCTGGCTCGCTTTTCAGCTGATTATCCCATCCTCGGAGTTGTTCATTACCGAAAGCGAAGGCGTGGAAGCTGTTCTGAACCTGCTCTCCCAGTGCGGCACGGCCGACGACCCCGAGGTCGACTTCCAATGTGTCGATCTCATCGACACGCGAATAGGCCGCCGGGTCCGGCTTGGGCGCCTTGATCAGCGTTAGGCCGGCGTATAGCCAGCCGGCATAGGGACGATCGTTCAATATAGGGGCCGTGGCGGTCTTGTTTTGGGGCGTGAAGATACTCTGCCCCAGAGACCAGCCAATCCGGCCGACGCTGTTTTCGTCTCCGACAAAGGGAATGGCTTCTGCGGTTTGCTCGATCCAGCTTTCATCGCCTGGCTCGCTCGGCGCGGGGAGCCAATCGAAGCGCAGGCCGTTCGTATAATGGCGATCCCGGTTGTCGGGACTGAAATAGTCGTTTTCCACCTGGATGCTGAGCGTGCCGTTGTCCGGCGCGCCATGTGCATGAAAGGCTGCGACCGCAGTAAGGGTAAAGCCTGCAAGCGCGAGGCAACCAGAAGCCAAGTGTATTCGCACGACGGACGCTCCGATATGCCGCCGGAGACCGATTTTCGGGCAAGGTTATTAACGGCGGCACCGCGGAAACCCCGAAGAGCTTGGGGAGGTCCAATCGCCTGCCAGATTCTCCCCATTCGTGACATTTCGGGTACAGCCGGACCTAAAGATCTGCGGCGGCCGCCTGGAAGAGGGATCTCAGCCAGACCAGGGCAGGTTGGTTGCCTAGCGTCTTATGCCACAGAGCCATAATCTCGAACGGAGAGGACGCGTAGGGCGGTGTAAACAGCTTCAGGCGATAGCGGCCGGCGTAGGCGAGCGCGATTCGTCTCGGCAGCAGGGCTGCAATATCGGAGTCGGAAACGATAGTTGGTGCGGTCAGGGCGTTCGGAATCGTCAGGCTGATCCTTCGGCGCATACCCTGAGCGCCCAGCGCGTCAGCAAATGCCGATGCATCGTCCCGCAAAACCCGCCGCTCCAGCCCGTGATCGGCGACGACGCCGTCGATTGCGGAATCGTCTTCGCCGGGCGCAACGATCAGATGCTGCAGTTCGACCAGCCGGTCGAGGGTCAGCGGCCATCCGGCCAATGGGTGGTCGGCGCGCAGCGTCCAGACCATCGTGTCGGTGAAGAGCAGCTCGCGGGCAAATCGCTCGGGGATGCGCCCAAAGCCGCCGAGCGCAAGGTCGGCACGGCCGCTGTCGAGATCTTCGACGATGTGGCTGCTGCTTGGCCTGATCCTCAGTTCGGATAAGGGTGCTTCAGCCCGCAGCCTGGCCATTACACCCGGCAACAGAACCGCGCCGACATAATCTCCGCAGATGACGGTGAACTGCCGGTCCGACAGTTCCGGTACGAACTCCGCGGGGGTCAGCGCTTGTTGTAGTTGGAGAAGTCCCTGACGCAAGCCGGGGCCGATTTCCGCCGCCCGCGCCGTCGGCTGCATGCCGTTGGACCCGCGTACGAACAGGTCGTCTTTCAGCAGATATCGCAGACGATTGAGCGCATGACTGATCGCCGACGGTGTTAGTCCCAAACGCGCCGCGGCGCGCGTCACGCTGCGCGCCTCTGTAAGCGCATCGAAAACCCTAAGCAGGTTCAGATCGAGCGAAGCAAATTGAATCTGGTGCATTTTGATCCTGACGAATTCTCATTCGGATCATGCGACTTGCAGCCTTAGAAGAGAAGCGCGATCTGGAAAGTGAGCGCGATCAGGCAAATGGGAGGAAACATGAGCGGACCCGATATTCATGAGCAGCGTGTCATGGACGGACGCGCCTGGGCTGATTTCTGCGACGGCCTTAAGGCGGCAGGGGACACGATCTTCCGTCCAGAGGCTCCGGAGACGGTGCTGGACCGCGCGGAGGGCTGGCGCTGGCTGACGCGTCTGACGCGTGCGGCGCTCGACATGGCGGTCGAATATTCCAACGTCGATTTTCCGGGCTTTTACGCGCTGTCGAACCAGACGATTCGGATCGGGGCGGACAATCCCGACAACACCTATTTCAATTCGACGATTTCGGGTGCGCACGAATACCGGATTTCCGGCACGCGCGGCACGGCGCCTTATCTCACATTCGGGTCCAAGGCCAACCGCTATGCCGTCGACGGTACCATGGCGACGACCGGCGAGATCAACGCCAAGGATATCGACATCAACCCGGACGGCACCTTCGAGATCATCGCAAGCGCCAAACCGCATAACCGCAATTGGCTGCCGTTGGCGGCGGATTCCGACATGATCATCGGGCGCGAAACCTTCCTCGACCGAACGCTCGAAGTGCCGTGCAAGATCAAGATCGAACGGATCGATGCGCCGAAGGCGCCGCCGCCGTTAACCGCCGAAAAGCTGGACAAAGACCTGCAGGCAACGGTCAAATGGGTTCAGGGTACGGCCAAAACTTTTGCCGACTGGACTCAACTGTTCATGCAGGCGCCGAACCAGCTTCCCCCGATCCACCAGAGCATGTCTGTGAACGGCGGCGGCGATCCGAACATCCGCTATTATCACGGCTATTGGAAACTCCAGTCCGACGAAGCGTTGGTCATCGAGAGCGAAGTGCCGGACTGCGTATTCTGGAACTTCCAGCTCGATAACTATTGGATGGAATCGCTCGAATATCGCTGGCTGCCTGTTTGGGTGAACAAACACAGCGCAAAATATCAGCCGGACGGCAGTATTATGCTGGTGATCGCAGATAGAGACCCAGGAGTCGGTCATTTCATCTATACCGATCATCATTTGAGCGGCACGATGCTGCTGCGCTGGGTCAGCGCCACAAGCGATCCGCAGCCGCGCTGCCGTGTCGTGAAACTGGCCGAGCTAGAGAATACCGCGAAAGCGTAACGGCTCCGCCGAGACGAAAACAGGGAAGGGATCTCATGGACGACGCGGTCGCGGCCACGCCGACGTTGACGTTCGAGGCACTGACGGACGAGGCGCGGCGGCGCACCGGACTGGACGATTTCGGATCCGCAGGCTTCGTCGAGCCGATGCAGATGCTGCTGAAATCGATCAGGGAGGAAGCGCGGCTCAGCGAGATGGGCCGCATCATCCAGTTCGAAAATATCGTCAATCTTCTGAGCATTCGCCTCAGTACGACCGAGGCGATCAAGCGACATCCGGAGATATTGGATGAGAAGGTAACGGTTGCCGCGACGATCGTCGCTCTTCACCGAACCGGCAGCACTCTGACCCATCGCATGCTGTCCAGCGCACCCTCTATGACCGCGATGTCCTGGTGGGAGTGTCAGTATCCTGTTCCCCTGCCGGGCGAAGTGCGCGGTCATCCGGTTGAACGGCGGCAGCTATCGCAAGAAAAACTCGACATGTGGCTCCAGGCGATGCCGGACCTGATGTCGATCCACCCGATGTCGCTGGACCAGCCGGACGAAGAGACGACGATTATGGAGGCTGCCTTTTGCGGGTTGTCACCGGAATCGTTCCTGCGGGTGCCGTCCTATGCGAAATGGAGCGCCCAGGCGGACCACTCACACGCCTATGAAGATCTACGGACCACGCTCAAATTCCTTCAATGGCAGGTTCCGTCTCGCCGTGGTCGATCCTGGGTCCTCAAGACACCGAGCCATCTGCCTTCGCCGGCCGCCCTGGCCAAAGCCTTCCCGGAAACGCTGATCGTGATGACCCATCGCGATCCGTTGAAGACGACACCGTCTTTCTGTTCCATGAGCTATACGCTTCAGACCATGCAATCGAATGATGTCGACCCGCTCGAACTCGGCGCCCACTGGTCCAAACGCCTGGCCCGATTGATGGACCGCCTGCTGGAGGCGCGGGCGCAGATCGGTGAGGATCGTTTCCTGGATCTGCGCTACGAAGATCTGATCGCCGATCCGCTGGGCGCGGCACGCAAGGTCTATGCCCGAATCGGGCGCGACATGACGGTGGCGGACGAGGCAGCGATGCGGGCCTGGTTGGCTGTGAACGGACGCGACAGCCGACCTTCCCATCAATATAGTCTTGCGCAGTTCGGTCTGTCTGCCGATCAGCTGAAATCGGATTTCGCGGCCTATCGTCAAAGATTTATCCTTTGACTGCGGATCGATAGTCCGAAAAACTACAATCCCCTTGATAGGGGAGGCGCTGGTTCTGGAGTTATCTCAATGAAAACCAGGCAGATCGGGTCGATGGAAGTTCAGAAGGTCGTGGAGCTGGACGGGATGGCGCTGCCCGCCAGGCTGGTCTTTCCAGGTGCGAATTCCGATATCGTCCGGCAGGGGCGGAAAATGTTCGATGCGCGCTTTATCGCGCCCGATTCGGATTCTCTGCTTTGGAGCTTCCATTCCTATGTCGTGCGCAGCCGGGGCAGGAATATTCTGATCGACACCTGCCATGGCAACGACAAGAACCGACCGGAACCGGTCGCCTATGCGCATATGATGAATACCGACTATCTTGGCAATCTCGGCCGCGCAGGACTGCGCCCCGAGGATATCGATATGGTGCTCTGCACCCATCTTCATATCGATCATGTCGGCTGGAATACCCGGCTCAGCGATGGTAAGTGGGTACCGACCTTCCCCAACGCAAAATATCTAATGACCAGAGCAGATTACGAGCGGTTCGAGCATATTTCTCCTGACGATCAAGAGGGTGCGATCGGATATTATTCATTTCATGACAGTGTCTTGCCGGTGGTAGCTGCGGGACAGGCTGAGCTTATCGAAACCGATCATGTGATCGAGCGCGAGCTCGACCACGGCCTGTGGATGGAGGGAGCGCCGGGTCATACGCCCGGAAGCGTCATCATCCACGCCCAGGATGGTCACGGTCATGCACTTTTTGCCGGAGACGTCATCCACCACCCCCTCCAGATGGCCTGGCCGTCTCTGCATGTTGCCGGGGAATATGACACAGGACTGGGCATGCGGACGCGCCGACGGATGTTCGAATCCTGCGCTGACACCGATACACTGTTGCTGCCGGCGCATTTCCCGTCCCCGACAGCGGCCCGTGTGATCAGCACCGCTGAGGGTTTCGGCCTGACTTTCGAGGAAGACTAATGGTCCATCTGCGCATAAACCCAGCCTTCGTCCAATTGGGTTATGTGACCAACGATCTGAAGCGTGCCTGCCAGGCTTTTAAGGAGATGCGGGCGGTTCCGGATTTCTTCATCTGGAACAATGTGCCGGTCCATATGGAATTGTATGGCAAACCGGCGACCGCCGAAATGAACCTCGGCTTTGCCTGGGTGGGCGACACGATGATCGAGTTGATCATGCCGGTGTCAGGTTCGATTGAGGTCTATATGCCGGGCATCGAGGGGCCGGACTTCGGGCTTAAGCTTCACCACATCGGCTATGGTGTCGCCGGAGACCAGGATCGTTTCGATGCGAAATTGAAATTGCAAATGGAGTTGGGGCACCCGCTGGTAAATATCAGCCGCGCTGCGATGGGCAGCTATAGCCTGTTGGACGCCCGTAAGACCTTCGGCCATTACATTGAATATCTTTGGAATAATGCCGACGGCTTGGAGTTCTTCGCGAAGATTCCGCGCTCAAGTTAAGCTGGTGCCGACAGACTTCGTGCGCCGACCACGGCCCGATGCACGCGCTCTTCCGGGCCGATGCCCTGCGCTTGCAGCGAGCCCATTGGAACCTCGATCCCGACAACGGTGCCGCCTGGCAGAGTCTTCAGAAACTCGGCAAGCGGCAGCTCTCCGTCTCCCGGGACTAAGCGATTGCTGAGTGCTTCATCGAATTGTCTATCGATAGGCATTTCAGCCGGTCCGTCGGAAAGTTGCGCCCGCCCGACGATGCTTGGGGAGAGCTTGGCTATGTCTGCGGCGGTAAATCCGGCGCGATACAGATGCAGTGAATCGAACTGAAGTTTTGCATTGGTCCGATTCATCGCGGCGAGAAAGGCCGCGGCTTGCGCCGGCGACGGCAATGGCGTGCGTCTCGACCATTCCGTGACGACATCCAACCCGTATTCGCAGGCGATATCGCAAAAAGCAGTGAAATTATCCTTTAGGCGACAGAGATCGGGGTCGCGCAGCAGCACATTGACGCATCGCGCCTCCAGCCACCCGCTGGCGTCCAAGGCGCGGCGAAAATCGGCGACATCGGTCTCGGGTTTCAACAGGAAGCCCTCGGTCATGTCGATCGAGATGCCCAGATCGCGGCAGCGCCGCCGCACTTCCCGGCGCATCGGCGTATCCCGGTCCATGCCAAAATCGGGGACCCCATCGGCTGGATGGGTCATGATTGCGATCAGGTCCAGGCCGTTCGCCGCGGCCAATTCCGCCAGTTCGACCGGGCTGGCTTCCACTGCGGTCAGGAAATCGAGGCAAAGCGGATGCATCTCGTCAGGCCGCCATATATTGGCCGCCGTTGATGTCGAGCGATGTGCCCGTCACCATGCGGGAATAGTCCGAGACGAAGAACAACACCGACTTCGCACATTCCTCGTCCGGCGGAATGACGCCGAGCGGGATCGTGGCTGCGATTCCGTCGATTATCTCCTGCTCCGACACGCCGCGGGACTTGGCCATATGGTGTAGGTGGCTTTGCACCGGTGCGCCCCACAGCCAACCCATGCGGGGTGCGTTGACACGGATATTGAATGGGCCCAGTTCGGCTGCAAGCTGCCGTGTCGCACCGTGTAGAGCCGCCTTCGCCGCCACATAGGCGCCCTCGCCGGCGATCGGTTGGACGACGGACCTGGTGCTGACATTGACGATGGCGCCGTCGCGCTGCCGCTTCATTACCGGCGAGACGGCCTCGATCATGCGCATCGCGCCGTAAAATGTGACGTCCATATTGGCTGACCATTGGTCCAGCCCGTAAGGGTCGAGCGGCCTGCCGCCGCCGAAGATATAGGCGCTGTTGATCAGCCCATCGACCCGGCCGAAGGCTTCGACCGTGGCCGCTGCCAGCCGTTTGCACTGCGCGGCATCGGCCACGTCGGTTGGAACGGCGATGGCTTGTCCGCCGGTCGCGGCAATTTCGTCCGTTACCTCACGCACAAAATCGCTCGATCGTGCGGCGACGGCGATTTTTGCTCCTTCGGCGGCGCCGATCACGGCGAGTTTGCGCCCCATGCCAGGCCCGACTCCCGTGACGATGACGACCTTGTCCTTGAGCAGCATGTTCTCCCCCCTTTTTGCCACAGTCTAGCGGCAGAATGGCCCGGGCGACAGTTCCGTCGTCCAGCGCTCGGGTGCCGCAATTATGGGATAGGGATGGGTGGCGACGAGTTTCCAGGCGCTATCGTCCTTCACCAGCAAGACGGCCTGGCCGGCAGCCAGTTTCAGGCTTTGGCCGGTCTGCGAGGCGGCCAGGGCCGCGGGTACGCAGGAAATCAACGCATAATCGTCGCCTTTGCCATGTGCGGCGCTTAGCGCGGCCGGGTCGGCGCGGGGCATATCGTCGAAATTGGTCAGTGCGTGGCCGGGGTGGCTGAGCTCTATGGCGACGCGCAGCATGAATGCGACGCTGCGATTGTCACCCGGCAGCAGCAGGGCAACGTGATCGCCGTCATGCAGATAGGGGGCGACCCATGAGGCTATATCCCAGATCAGGGGTTGCGGTTGGCGGCTGTCGCTGCGGGTCCATCCTGCCGTTGCTAATGGCGCGAGAACGGCGAGCATGATCGCGGCGGTCCCAACCGCGCTCCAGCCCTGGCCCAGAGCCGGTGAGCCTCGCCTGATCCAGGTCTCACGCGCATAAACGACGATCGCCAGCGTCGCCAGCAGCCCGAGATGGATATTATAGCGGAAGAACGAATGGGCCGACGCCCCGATTTCGCCTGGGAAATGGCTGATATAGGTAAAGATCAAAAATGCCGTGTAGAGCAGCGTCACGCCGAGCGTCAGCAGGAACAGCCTTGCCGCCGGAGTTAACCCTCGGCGCAGCACGACCGGAATCGCGCTCAAGGCGACGCCATAGAGCAGCACGAAAAATGGCAGGCGATCCCAGATATGGAGCGCCATATTCGCCAGGATGGCGGGGATATTGGCAAAGCCCCATTCGCTTGGGGGCAGAAAGCGCAGTTCGTCGTCGGGTGCAAAATGGGTCTCTACATAGAACCGCCAGACTCCCACCAGTAGGACCGCCGGCAGGAAGGCCGCTATCAGCGAGAGAAAGGCTTTGCCAGGGCCGATGCGGCGGTCGAACGCGCCCAGCAGGAAGGCTACGGCGACGACACTGCCCATCAGAAAGACGCTGACCTGCTTAATCGCCACGCCGGCGAGAAGCACGAGCACGAGCTTGAGCCGTTCCTCGGCGACCGTTCGATCGCCGGCGAGGGCAGCCAGCATGCGTTCCGCCTGCCATGCTGCAAAGGCGACGGTGACGGCGACTGCAGGGTCGCCATAGCTGCTGAACTGGATTTTCGGGTCGAAGCCGGGGTTGAAGAAGGTCGTCAGCAATATGCCTCCGGCAATCGCCGGCCAGCTCGGCGCGAGCGTTCCGGCCGCCTGAGGTCCGCGCAACGACCCCGCCAACAGCAGGGCGAATGCCAGCTGCAGTAACAGATTGACGTGGGTCAGAATATTCGGCGGAAAGGTTGGAACCAGCAGGGCTGGCAGAAAGGCCGCCAACTGTAAATTATAGGGAAATGCCGGCCAGACCGCGAGCATCGGCGCGCGGTTGCCCGCTGGAAACTGCCCATGGTCATAGAGATAGGCCGCGTTCGGCAGTTGGTTCGTAAAAGTGTCCGGTCCGGATGGATAGGCCGCCGTCAGTAGCACGATCAGCGGGAGGCCGAGCAAAAGCAGCTTGCCGAGGGCGATCAGATCCGTTCCTGAAAGGCGCCCGCGCGGCAGAAAAGCGGCGACAGCGGCGATGGCAACCAAGGCGGCTGCCGCAAGCCGCATGGTCTGCGGCGTGCTGGCCCCCCAGAGGGTCAAAACCAGGCACACTGCGCCCCAGCCGCAGATCAGGGCAAGTTCGGGTAATGTGCGCGGCCCGACTATCGCGCGCCCGAGAACCAGCATGACGAGGGCCGAGGCGAAGACTGCCAGTAAGCCTTCCGCCTGGATCGCCGTCGGCAGAAAGGCGGACTGCAAGGCGGCGGCGGAGTACCAGGGCCAGAATGTCATTGCGCGTGCTCGGTTTCGGAAGGCCGCGCAGGGTGCGAGAGATGGACGAGCATCATCCGCGGGACCGCAAAAGTGACCGTGCCGGGAAGCTTGGCCGGGTCGAGCTTGGCCTGAGGGTCCACGATGATCATGTCGTCATAGCCGTCTAGGGGCGGCAGCGCGCCGTCTGCCGCCGCCTGCCATAAGACAGCCGGCAGATGCTTGGCCCAAAGCGGATAGACGCAGTCCTGAAGTCTAAGCGGCTGCTGATGTGGATCGGCAAACATAGTGTCCACAAAGGCGTGCCGTTCGATCACCGCCAGCGTGGCAAAATGATAGAGCGGCACACCGCCGGCCTGGACATCGGTCACCGGGGCTGCAACTGTGACCTTGGCGCCGGGCGCGATTTTGTCGAACATGGGGCGCAATGCGTCATATTCGCGGTCTGCGCGCAGCCAGACTGTTTCGATCACCGCCATGCGAACCAGCAGCAGCGCCAGCAGCAGGCCGGTGATCGTCTGCCGGCGTTTCGTGCTCACGGCGCCCCAGCCGCTGACGGCGACGAAGACGAGTGCTATCGCGATGGGCAATCGGTGATCGATGCCCGAGGCCGATAAAAGGCGGGTCGGTACGATGACGAATGCCACCAGCAGCGCGGCCAGGCACCAGCGCAGCCGGTCGTGCAGTATAATTGCGCGCCACTTCAGACCGGCGATCACCGCGATCAGCACCACCGCGAAAGTCGTGCCGTCGAATATCCGATTGTAATTATCGAAGACCGACACCGGCAGATCGAACTTCCGCAAGGGGTTGCCGTAACCAAAATGGGTCGAGGCGCCGGACGTCGGGCCGTCCAGGAACAGGATGATGCCGGGGAGCAGCGAGACAAGCGCGGGCGCGGCGCGGCGAAGTTTCGCAATAACGTCGACACGCTCCGTCCCGTGCGGGGCGAGCGAGAAGGCGACAATGGCGACGGCATAGCAGCCGAATGCGGCCAGATGGGCCAGATAGATCGCCGTCGCGGCAATAGCGCCCACAGCCACGCGCAGCAAGACTGGCTTGCGTTCCATGGCAACCCATGCGGCCAGCGCCCACAGCATCAGGGCAAGGCCGGCGAGATAGTTCAAAAATCCCCACAGCAGGACGCGGTTATAAAGCAGCAGGAAGGCAAATAGCGGCCAGAGCGACCATCGGTGGAAGGCGGCGCGATGCAGCGCGATACACCCGCCGGCAAGCGCCAGAAGCGTTACGCCCAGGGCAAGCTGCATCGCGACCTCGACCGACATTCCATGCATCAGCCAGGGTACGACCGCATCGAAGGCCAGATCGGGCAGCGGATCCCACGCGATGCGGTAGTACCGGGCCAGATCGGTTGCGCCGGGCAGGACCGCGATCAGATACATCCGCGCCATATGGTTGGGATAATCCAGGATCGGCGGCAGCTTCACCGTTACCAGTGGAATGGCCGCGAGCAATGACAGCAAAACAAAACCCAATGCGACGAACCGCCGGCGGCCTTCGGCCTTTTCGATCAGGACCATGCGTAAGCTTAGAACCGGGCCGATGAGATCACGCCGAAAATAGCCAGGGCGGATGACAGAAGAATCATAAACCAGGTCAACAGAATGCCGCCCGCGCGGCCCAGCGAGGTGCCCGCACTACGGTTCAAGCCGAAGCTGTGCAGTGCCCGACCCAGCACGAGCATCACGCCCAACGTATGGATCACCGCAGCGCTGAACGCCTGCGCTTCGATCGAGGCGAGCAAGATCAAACCCAGAGGGGCATTTTCGGTCAGATTCGCGTGGGCGCGGATCGCCCGCCGCAACGCCGGGTGATCACCGTCGCCGAGGGGGATCTTGAGGCCCACGCGATAGCGCGAAACATTGAAAGCGAGAAAGATCAGCAAAAGACCGAGCAGCCCGGCATAAAGCGGGGTAATAAAGTTTGTTATTTCGTCCATTAAAGCGCCCCATTCTGCCGGGCGCAGACCATAGCGCCCGCGGGTGCGACGCTACAAGAGATTACCCTGCCGCTCCGGGGCTTTGGCCGCCTACCGCCGACTCTATCGCCTGCGCGACCTCTTCCTTTTTCGCGCGCGGCAACAGCTTCATCGTCAAAATGAACGCGGACAGGACCAGACAGATGCTGTTTGACACGATGACCGGCCAAGCCGGCAGAAGAGCGCCATAGGCTGTCCAAAGGGTAAAACCGGCCACCGTCACGATATACATCCCGGTCGAGATACTGCTGGTGTCGCGGCTGCGGATGATTTTGATGGCCTGAGGTAGGAAGCTGACCGTGGACAACACGGCCGCGACCGCACCGACGATCGTCTCAATATTCAAGTCGAACTCCCGAGCGTGTGGGCGAAGATCGCCCCTCGAGAGTCATCCGCTTTGCGGGGCGGGTTGTTCCCTTGCGCGCTTCGTCCGCGCCGGCAGGAGAATTTGCAGCGCGCTGATCGCGACGATGGTGCCGACCGACAAGAACGTGTTGTGCATCCCGATTCTACCGGCGATCGGGCGCAGCAGGAAGGGGTTGAGCAGATCGCCGAAATAGATCGCGGTGAAGAACAGTCCCACTGCGCGGCCGCGGGCCGAGGCCGGCGCCCGCCCCAAGATCAGCCGGCTGAAATGGGGAATCATCCAGCCTGCGCCCGTCCCGGTCAGCCCAGCGCCGATGGTGGCATCGAACTGCCCATGCGACAGTCCGAGCAAGATTCCGCCGGACCCCAACAGCAGTGCCGGGGCGGAATAATTGCCGCGCAACCCCAGACGGGGCCCGAGCAGGCTATAGAGCACCGAGCCCAGCATCGTCATCGACGACCCGGCGATGGCGACATGCGAAATCCGTACCGGGCCGGTGACGCCGTTTTCGGCCAGCAGAAAGGGAAGCTGGGTCGAGTTCATCATCATCGCGACCGCCAGAAAGACGCCCAGGATAAAGATCGGCCAGAGAAAGCTGAGCGACTCTTTGGCAGCGGTTTCGGCGTATTTGCTGAGCTTTGGCACGGCCGGAGCGATGGCGAACAGCGTTGCCGGGATCAAAAGCAAAGGCAGCAGGAACAGCATGAACACGCCATGCCAGCCAAGGCTCTCGGCTATATATCCCGCGAATAGGGCCGAGCTTAGCCCGGAGACGCCGCCGGCGATGTTGCGATAGCTGAGCCACCGCGCGCGGGCCGCGTCGTCGAACCGCCCGCCGATCAGCCAGATTGTCGCCGAACCATAGGCGATCGCGGCAAAGCCGAGGGCAAGGCGCGAGACCAGCAGCCAAACCGGGTCGTCGATATAAAGCCCGGCCGAGCCGAAAAGGGCGAAGGCGGCCAATGCGCCCAACAGAACCCGGCGGACACCGAACCTGTCGATGGCCAGGCCCGTCGGCCCGCCGCCCAGCATCAGCCCGACGCTGGGCATCGTCGCGATCAACTGCGCGAAGAACGGCCCGTCGACGCCGAAGCCGAAGATGGTAAAGGCCGGTTGCCCGCCCGGCGTGAAATGCCTGGCAATCGACGGCAGAACAGGCGCGGTCGCGGTGAAAATCAGCGCCAGACTGGGCGCGGACGACAGCATGACCGCGATGGCGAGCCAATCCCGCCAGGCGGCCGATTGACGCCACTTCGCCACCGGCTGTGCATGTGCAAGAAAGCCGTCATTCTGTTCGATAGCCAAATGCCTCTCCCGCTTGGCGATGCAATTCAGGCCGGGTTATTTCTGGGGGATCACGGTCTTCCAATCGAGCGTCTTGCTGTCGAGTTCTACCCCCGCCGTTTCCAGGAATCGGCTGACCATCATGTAGAGGCCGATCAGCAAGGTGAGATCCAGGACCTGCTTGTCGGATAGGTGCTTTCGGACCGCGGTTAGATTGGCGTCGCTCGCCTTCACGTTCTTCACCACGTCTTCGGTGAAATTCGATACGGCCTGCTGAACCTCGTCCAGCGCCTCGACATGCTCCCCGCCGTGCTTGATCGCCTCGATCTGCCCGTCGGTCAGCCCGGCATTCCGCGCCCCGGCTTCATGCTGATAGGTTTCGTAAGGGGCGTGGGACAGATAGCCGACGCGCAGAATCGCGATCTCACGCAAAGGCGGCGGCAGGCTGGACGCCGGACCGTAGAAGGCGCCGGAGAATTTGGTGAAGCCGTCGAACACGCCTTCCGATGCGCCGGCCATCATCCGCACGACATTGATCGGCGCCCGCGCCACGCTGTTGCGCACGGCGTCGGGCAGGGTGGCTGGGTCTGCGTAGGGTATGCGCGGCATTGTTTGGTTCTCCCCCGGGCGGTGTCATTGGGCCGCCATATTTTGCTTCGATATCGTCCGGCATCTTACGCGCAAGCCCGCGGGGGTGGGCAAGAGCCGAATTAATCTCCGGCGCGAAAGACTGCGACCAGCGACGCCACGATGCGGTTGCCGCGCCCCGCATCGCGCAGGCTCATGCGGCAGGCAATGCGGCCCAGGCTGCCGGTGCTGGCCTCGCCATCCACCGTGAAGGGACCGTCGGTGCCGCGGGCAACGAACATGACGTGCCAGTCCTCAACCCTGATTGCATCCGTGCCCGCATGCCGCGCAGCAAGCTCAGTCGCGGCGGCTTCGAAGACCACATGGGTGGGGCCGAGATGGAGCGAACCGGATGTCGACATGATTTCCGGCGTCATCTTAGGTAGCATCCATAGGCCGTCTGGCCGGCGGATGGCGCCGAACACGGCGTGGAGCGGGGGCAGGGACGGTATGTCTTCGAGCTCGCGCGTCATCTCCAGCGGTTTAAAGCCGGGCGGCGTGTCGCCCAGCTTGATGCCTGTGCCATAGGAAACGGCCAGCACGCGGGACGGGTTTGCGGCATCGACGATTTCCGATTGGCTGAAGCCCATGGTGCGGCCGGTATGGATGGGTGTGCGCCGGATGATGATCTCATCCACGCCGCGGCCGTCGTCCAGAATATGCAGCGCCGCCGTGACCGGCGCGGGCACTGAATGCACGTCGCTGAACCCGCCTGCCTCAGCGCTGGCGATGGCGAGCGGCGCGGCCATGATGGCGCCCGACGCCGTGCGCATGTCGGACCGGATGCGCATGCTGTCATATTCCGCGCCGTGCAGCATCGCCGTCTTGCGGCCGAGATAGCGATAGGTCAACAGACCGTCCGCTCCCAGCATGGATTCGAAGCGGCCCCAGAATTCTTCGGCCGGGACATGGCGCAGGTCGTCAGTCATCGATCGTTCCCCAGCCTTGCTTGCCCTTTGCGACAGGTTAATGCTTGCGCGGTCTGACGACAATCGAGGCAAACCGACATGGACCTGGACAGGCTGATCTTAGAAACCACCTTCCGCCAACTCATCTTGGAACCTGACAAAGACGCGGGGCTGGCCCGGTTCGAGGCGATTGTGGGGCGGGCGGCTGCGGAGGAGGAATTTGAGACGGCAGTTGGGCGATTGCTATCCCGTGAGTTGATTTATGACCCCGTCACTCTGCCGGCCGGCGCGCTGCAATGCCACTGGCGGCTGGAACTGACGCCGGTGGGGGTTGAGGCGGTGCACGGGTATTCGCGGCTACAGCCAAAACAATAGGTGTTTTGCTGGCGGCGTCGGTCTGGTGCGGCGTTCGCACCGAATCTTCCAGTAGTGTGTTGTACTTCAGAAATCCCGAATTACTCGGGCAGTTTCTGTCCGCGCGTCTCCATTGCAAACGGGACGATCAGCAAGCCTAAGGCAAAGGCGCTGGCGGTAAGTGCCACGGGTATGCCGATCGTCCCCATCCTGCTAACCGCGCCCGCGATGAGAAAATTGACGCCTGCACCGACGAAGCGGCCGAAAGACGTCGTGAATGCGAAGGCCGTTGCGCGGACCCGCGTTTCATATTGTTCCGGCAGCCATAGGCTGAACACCGCGAAATTGCCGCCGGCGAACCCGAGGAAAAACAACGTGAAAAGGAAGACTGGAAGCCCGTTCGGTAGGTAGAAGGCCCAGCCGAAGGAAAGCGTAATCGTCGTTAGCATTCCGATGAAATAGAGCGCCAGCGTTGTCTTGCGACCCAGTCTTTCCGCTAATGCCGGGAGCGCCAGGCAGCCAATGATGGTGCCGAACGAAAGGATGGCGGTGCCATAGGACGCCATGTGGGTGGCGGCAAGCGGGCTCATGCCCGCTTGTTTCGCCAGCGCGGAGATCGCGGTCGGTTCATAGACCGCGCCCGCCCAAAGTCCGATGATTGCGACTGATACCAGTATGGCATTGATGATGGTGCGCCGCCGGTAAAACGGGCTGAAAATCTCCGCCAATTGGAAAGTTCGTTTCGCCTCGCTCTTATGGCGTTTCCATCGTGCAGGTTCCTTCACGCGCAGTAGCGTGACGATCGCGACCACCACCGGTGCGACCCCGCAGAGGAACATGGCGCGCCAGCCATAAGTGGCGCCGACCGTGAAATTCAGAATGGCGGCTATGAAAAAGCCCACATAGTAGCCGGTTTGCAAATAACCGGCCCCCATTTTGCGGCGATCTTCGGGCCAGGATTCGGCGACAAAGGTTCCCGCCAACGCCCATTCCCCGCCGATTCCTACACCTGCCAGGAACCTAAAGAGCCCTAATTGCCATACGGTCTGCGCAAGGGCCGCGGCGCCCGTAAATAGGGCAAAGACGAAAATTGTCGCGGCGAGCGTCCGTGTGCGGCCGAAGCGGTCGGCCAAGGGCCCCCATAGGAAGGAAAAACCCCAGCCGGCGAGGAAGAGCGCGAATAGAATGGAGCCGATCGAAGCGACATTCGTGCCTGTCGCGGCGATGCCCGACTTCGGCAGCAACTCGGTCAGAGCGGGGGTCATGACCAGCGCGTAGATGACCGAATCCATGCCGTCGAGCGTCCACCCGCTCCAAGCGGCCCAAAACCCGACAATCTGTTGGCGCGACAGTTTGGTGTGTGTACGGGGCGTGACCCGATCCGCCGAACCCGTGGTCATCCCCATCCCCCATATTATGCGTAATGTGCCGGTTGAGACCGACTTTCCCGTGAACTGCGATCAGCAGGGCGGATAGCACTGTTTGTTATCGATCGCCAAACACGCGTGCGGGGACGCATGTAATTGCGGGGCAAAATTATTTTCGAAATATCAGACCGTAAACTTGCGAAAATCCTAGGTTTGAAACTGGGTCGGAGTAAGATTATCTGACGCCATCATCTTGTCTTGGAGATTGGTGGCGCAGTAGTCCGGAAGGCCGGGGCGACGCCATTTTTACTCGGTTTCATGCTGGCATACACCAGTCCGCCAAATCCCCGACCGCATCGCGAAGGCCAAGGCCTCAAAAATGCCAAAAGGTGCAAGCCAGATCAGCACAGTGTCGGTCCAGAATTCCCGCGGGTCGCGGTGGTAGCGCGTGACCTCTCTCAGATGGCGATGCGCCGCCAGATGCAGGCGCGGGCAATCCATGATCAGATCGTGTGCGCACGTGAATTTCGCATAGGCCCCTGCGCGGTCGCCTGCTTGGACGCAACCTTCACCCGCGTCCCATAGTGCCAGCGCACGAGCCTGCCGAGCCTCGAAATCTTCCATGACAACTGACCTGGGGGATAAAAGGAGCCGATTCATCAGGTTCCTCGCGAGAAAC